>JAYVSP010000043.1:0-5875 GCA_043775215.1 Planctomyces sp.
GTCCGGTTTCACAGACACCGGGCGGCTTGCGCCGCACCGCTACCTTTTGGTTGCGGCTCCGTCGCGTCGTTTAACCCCAACGCCATCGGCGTGGGCGCGAGGGATACGACTCGCGCACGCCGATGGCGTTGCGGTTAAACATCTCTCAATCTCGCCCGCACGAAGAATAAGTTTGGAACAGAAGGTCGCCAGCACGCAAAGTGGTACAAACTCTACTCCACACCCATTGCTCAATAGCCAGCCGCCCTATGAATCTTGCCAATCCTTTTGCACTGCTCTGGCTCGGCCTGATTGTGCCTGTCGTGGCATTTTACATTTTGAAAGTCCGGCTGCGGCGCGTGCCGGTGTCAACGATTCTGTTTTGGCGACAAATCTATGACGAGAACCGTCCGCGTTCGTTGTGGCAACGGATGCGGCATTGGTTATCGCTGGTTGCTCAGATCCTGCTGATCCTGCTTTTGGTCGGAGCATTGTCCGATCCGTTCTTCGACTGGGAAACTCGACAACTGCGGCGGATTGTGTTGGTCGTGGACAATTCGGCCAGCATGAACGCGACGGACATTTCACCGTCGCGTCTGACCGCGGCGAAAGCCGCCGCCCGGCGAGTGATCGATGGCCTGCGATTTCGCGATGAGTTGGCAATCGTCACGGCCGGCGGATCGCCGCGAGTTGCCTGCGGATTCTCCAGTCACGGCCGGACGCTGAGTCATTCGGTCGACGACATCGCTCCGACCGACAACCCAACGCGAGTCACTGACGCGATCGAACTCGCTCGGCGGTTGCTCGGTGAGCGGCAGGACACGCATCATCGCGAGATCGTCGTCCTGACCGATCGTAGTTCAGGCGGCTCGCCTGAGATTCCAACGAAATCTCAACCAGGCGAGCCGCCTGATCTACGGTTTGTCCACTTCGGCACGAACACGGGCAACATCGGCATTACGCGGTTTCAGGTGCGGAGGAGTTTGATTGACGCGCTCGGTTATGAAATCCTCGTCGAAGTGACCAACGCGGCGGACGAACCGGCCGAGTGTCGTCTGGAGATCGACCTCAATGACGATGTGGTCGACGTCGTGCCGCTAAAACTGACGCCGGGAGAGCGGTGGAATCAGACGTTTGAAAAGACCTCGGCGGATGGTGGGCATCTGGTCGCAAAGCTCGATCGAGCCGATGTACTCGCGGCCGACAATCAGGCGTGGGCCGTGTTGCCGAAACGCGAGATGATTCCCGTGACACTGGTGTCTGAAGGAAATGTCTTCCTGCAAAAAGTCTTCGAGTCGAACCCGCTGGTGAAGCTGATTCGCGTTGCTCCCCTCGCCGCGTTCGGCGCGGGTCTCCCGACCCCGCCGAAAGTGCCGACCGAAGGTCTCCAGGACGGTGATCGATTCCATAACGGGGAGACCTTCGGTCCAGCGAGCGGCGGGGTCGGGAGACCCGCGCCGAACGTACCGAGTGCGATCACGGTCCTACATCGCCATGTTCCTGAGAAGCTGCCGAGCGGCTCGGTATTGGTGATTGATCCGCGCGATTCGTGTGATTTGTGGCAAGTGGGCGAGCCGTTGCAGAATCCGATCGTCAGTCAGCAGGACAAGGAGTTTTCGTTATCGCTGCTGAGCCATGTGCGGTTGGACAACGTCGTGATGCCCGAAGCTCGGCAGGTGAAGTTTGCCAACGACGAGGGAGTCAAGGTTCTCGCACGAACCGTCTCAGGCGATCCGCTGTTGGCGATCATTCAGCGGCCCGGCGTGAAGGTGCTGCTGCTGACAGTGAATCTCGACGAGGGAGACCTGCCGCTACGGACGGCCTTTCCAATTCTGATGGCCAACGCATTGAATTGGTTCACCGAAAACCGGGGCGAGCTGCACGAAGCACTCCCGACCGGCGCGATCACGGAAGTCAAACTGAGCGGCACGGCGTTAGCCGCCGGTTTTCGCGAGGGAATCAATTCCATAACACCGGTGGCTCGCGCCATTCCGCTCAATGTAAGTGCCGCGCGCCTGGTCGCGCCCGACGGTCGTCGAACATTGTTGCCGAGCGGTTCGGAGCGGCTGTCGCTGGGGCCGTTCGATCAGTGCGGGATTTGGCGCGTGGAACTTGATCGCGACGACAGTGAGCCGTTGCTCGAATTGGCATGCAACCTGATGGACCGGAACGAGTCGGACGTGCGAGTGCCAAATTCGGACGACTCGGTGGAGCAATCGGTGATCACGGCAGGTTCGCTCGGCAATCGGCCGGTCTGGTTTTGGTTGATCGCATTGGCCTGGATGCTGATGGCGGTGGAATGGTGGGCCTATCAGCGGCGAGTGATTGAGTGAATCTGATATTGGAGTGACACATGCAACATGTCGTTCTTCTCGGTGATTCGATTTTTGACAACGCGTCGTACGTGCTGGGCGGAGATCCAGTGATTGAGCAACTACGATCAAGGCTCCCGCACGGATGCCGCGCGACTCTGCTCGCTACGGACGGTGCATGCATCTGTAATCTCGCAAGGCAACTCTCAAGTGTGCCGAGTGACGCGACTCACTTGGTAATCAGCGTCGGAGGCAATGATGCTCTGGGAAACAGACACGTTTTAAACGCCAGCATCGCCTCCGCATCCGAGTTATTTTCGGAACTGACCCAAATTCAAATGAGGTTTTCCGACGAGTATCGCGCCATGCTGCGTTTGGTTGAAGCCGCACAACGTCCAACCCTGATCTGCACGATTTATGATGCGATTCCGGGCCTCGGTTGCAACGCTGTCACGGCGCTGTCGATCTTCAACGACGCCATCATTCGCGCGGGAGTCGACGCCGGCCTTCCGATTCTCGACCTACGGATCGTTTGCAATGAGTTGCGAGACTATTCGTCCATTTCACCGATTGAACCATCGGAAATCGGCGGTTCTAAAATCACAAGCGCCATCGCACATGTGTTGAAAAGCCACGATTTCTCCAGGGCGGAAACCGTCATTTACCGCTAGCCAACTATGACACAACTTCAATGGGGACTTGAATTCACTCATCCGATCTGGTTGCTCGCGGCCGGAGCGGTGCCGTGGCTGGTGTGGTATTTCCGACGGAGCCTCGTGGACTTTGCGAGGTGGCAGAAGGCAGTCTCGCTGGGAGTGCGGATCGCGATTGTCCTGCTGCTGGTGTTGGCGCTGGCGGGGCTGACGTTGCTCCGGCCGACCGCTCGCCAGTTTGTGATTGTGTTGGTCGACCAGAGCCTGAGTGTTGGCAAGGAGCCGTTGTCGGGAGGTATTGCGGACAGTTCGCTCGTGACATCAAACGCTGACAGGTTTTTAGATGAGGTCTTGGGCAAGAACAAACTCGGACGCGAGGACAAGCTGGCATTTCTGCCGTTCGCGGCAAAGCCAGCTAGCGTGAGAAGTGAATGCATCCGGGGAATGACGCTCAATGGCTCACAAGTGAGCGGCACGGCGCTAGCCGCCGGTGTTTCGCCGGCGAATAGCGATGCTGCGACACAGGTGGCTAGCGCCATACCGGTCAAAGAAAGTCTTGATCTCGACGGCACGGACATCGCCGCCGCGATTGAAGCTGCGGCGGCGGCGATGCCACCTGATTATGTGCCCCGCATTGTGTTGCTGACCGACGGCAATCAGACGCGCGGGGACGCGTTGCAGGCGGCGCTTGCGACAGCGAACCGCGGGCAAAACCTTGAGCCGATTCCGATCACGACCGTGCCGTTGCCGACACGCGATGATCCCGAAGTGCAAGTTTCGGCGGTGCGCGTGCCGGCTCAAGTGCGGGAAGGAGAGCCGTTTCATGTCGAGGTCCACATCGACTCGAACCACGATGATGAAGGGCTAATCGAAGTCTTTCGAGGTGCTCACAAAGTTCTCTCGGAACGGAAGACGCTGAAGAAAGGGGAGAACCGGTTTCAGTTTCAGCAGTCGATTCAGCGCGAGCGGCTAGCGGAGTACTCGGCGCGAGTCAGTGGTCTCGCGCAAGACACACTGCTCGACAACAACAGCGACGCCGGACTGGTCTTCTCATCCGGGCAGCCGCGAGTGCTGCTCATCGACAGCGATCCGAATCAGACTCAACACCTCGTGTTTGCGTTGCAGCAAGAGGACATTCAAGTTGACGTCCGGCCGCCGCCGGGAATGCCGGAGGAATTGTCCGACCTGCAAAACTATGAGTTGTTGGCATTGTCCAACGTTCCGGCAACCGCGCTCTCGCAGCGGCAGATGGAGCTGGCTCGGACCTTCGTGCAAGACTTGGGTGGCGGGTTGCTGATGCTCGGAGGCGATCAGTCGTTTGGACTGGGGGGCTATTACAAAACGGTGCTGGAAGAAATCCTGCCGGTCCGCAGCGACTTCGAAAAAGAAAAAGAAAAGCCGAGCCTGGCGATCGTGCTGGTCATCGACCGGTCCGGTTCGATGGCGGGCCCCAAGCTGGAGATGGCGAAACAAGCGGCGAAGGCGACTGCGGAATTGCTCGGCCCGCGCGACCAGCTTGGAGTGATCTGCTTCGACGACGCACACACGTGGGTCAGCGAATTGCAATCGGCGTCGAACAAGAGCCGAATCATCGACGAGATCGCCAGCATCCAGGCGGGAGGCGGAACCAGTCTGTTTCCGCCGCTGGAAGAGGCATATCAAACGCTCAACAGCGCGGTGGCCAAGTTGAAACATGTGATCGCGCTGACCGACGGCATCTCGAACCCCGGCGACTTCGAGGGCCTGGCCCAAAGCATGGCGGCCGCTCGCATCACCTGCACGACAGTCGGAGTCGGTGACGGCGCGGCGAATGATCTGTTGGAAACGATCGCTCGACTTGGTCAAGGGCGGCACTTTGCCGCAACCGATGCATCTACGCTGCCGCAGATCTTCGCCAAAGAAACGCTGACCGCCAGCAAAGCGGCCCTCTCCGAGCAACCGTTCATTCCGCAAGTCATCCGTCCGACGCAGACGCTGGCCGGTATTGACTTCGAGACGGCGCCATTTTTGTTGGGCTACGTGATGACTCGACCAAAAGCCACGAGCGAATTGATTCTCACTTCGGAGCAAGGCGACCCGTTGCTGGCGTGGTGGCGATACGGCTTGGGCACAACGGTCGCGTTCACTTCCGATGCGAAAAGCCGCTGGGCCGCCGAGTGGCTGACGTGGCCCGGTTACAGCCCGTTCTGGGCACAAGTCGTCCGACACGCGATGCGCAAAAACGACGCTAAGGGAGTGACGGTCGAAGTCCAACAACGTCACCGTCGCGCGACCGTGACCTTGGACGCCGTCGATCCAACCGGCCGATTCCTCAATCACGCCGAGACAGAATTGACGGTCATCGACCCTCGGTTCGGCGAACAGAAACTCCTGATGATTCAAACCGCGCCCGGTCGCTACGTCACCGAATTCGACACACCGCACCCCGGCGCCTACCACATGAACTTGTCGCAACGTGCTCCGAACGGCGGCGCGGTCCTGCATCAACAAAGCCGCGGCCTGACAGTCGGCTACTCGGACGAGCTCCGTCTGCGTCCGACGAATACGGAGTTATTGCGACAGATTGCGACGGCAACCGGTGGACGTTTCTCGCCTCAGCCCGATGACGCGTTCACCGATGCGGACGAGACTGCTCGGCGCACCGTTCAACAAACACGGCCGCTCTGGCCGGAGTTGGTCATCGCGGCGCTGTTGCTGTTTGTGCTGGACGTGGCTCTGCGACGAATCGATCTGCAAACTTGGCTGCCCGCTCGATGGCAAGTTCCACTGGTGAAGATTCGCCAGATGCCGGCTCGATCATTGCCTGACGGCGCTGTGCGGGATTATTAGATTAGAGGCCAAATATCAGTAATCGGAGGTCACTCGCGGCGGGGGGTGTCGCCTGACTCTCAGTATTCTGAGGTCAGTTTCGGCGCGCCCCCGTTGCGAGAG
>JAYVSP010000044.1:0-4319 GCA_043775215.1 Planctomyces sp.
CCGCAGTTTCAGCAATGGGCTCACGCGATCGTCGCCATCGAACTGGTGGAGCCACGCTTGGTGCTCGCGGCTCCCGTGGCAAACAGTGGCGGGGACAGCTTGCACATGAATTCGATGCTGATGTCGTCGGTCAGCGTGGCTGACGTGGACATGGACTTCCTGACGGTGAGCCTTGTCGGAGCGGGAACCAGCCACGGCAGTTTGATGCTGAATTCTGATGGCTCGTTTTATTACACTCCGAATCCGAACTACGTCGGCGGCGATGCGTTTTTGTTCCAAGCCAATGACGGCACCGACGACTCGAATCCGGCGACATACACGATCAGCGTCGAGGATCTCCCTCCGACAGCGACCGGCGGTAGCGGCAGCCTGCACATGAACTCGATGCTGATGTCTTCGCTGAGCGTGTCCGACCCCGATTGGGATTGGCTGACAGTCAGCCTCATCGGCGCGGGAACTACCCACGGCAGTTTGTCGCTCGACCCAGGTGGCTCGTTCAACTACACGCCGAACCCGAATTACGTCGGCAGCGACTCATTCCAGTTCCAAGCCAGCGATGGTGAGAAGGTCTCGACTCCCGCGACGTACACGATCAGCGTCGAGAATCTCGGACCCACGGCGACCGGCGGCAGTGGCAGCCTGCATATGAATTCGATGCTGATGTCTTCGCTGAGCGTTTCTGATCCCGACTGGGATTGGTTGACGGTCAGCCTCGTCGGCGCGGGAACTACCCAAGGCAGTTTGTGGCTCGACCCAGGTGGCTCGTTCAACTACACGCCGAACTCGAATTACGTCGGCAGCGATTCGTTCCAGTTCCAAGCCAGCGACGGTGACAAAGTCTCGACTCCCGCCACCTACACCATCAGCGTCGAGGATCTCGCTCCGACAGCGACCAACGGCAGCGGCGATGTGGACGCGAACTCGATGCTGTCCGGTTCGGTCAGCGTCTCTGATCCCGACTGGGATTGGTTGTCCGTGAGCGTCGTGAGCGGCACGACTCACGGCAGTTTGACGCTGAATTCCGATGGCTCGTTCACGTACATCCCCAACGCGAACTATGTCGGACCCGATGCGTTCTCATTCCAAGCCAGCGACGGCAATAAAAACTCGAATGTCGCCAGCTATGCGATTTCAGTGAACGGAACGCCTGCCCCGACTCCAGCACCAACGCCGACGCCGAGTTCAACACCAAACCTCACGATGGGCGGTGGCGGAAGTCACACAGAGGGAGAAATCGGGACGCAAACGTGGTTGTTTTCCGCCTGGCTCAGTGAGATTTCGACTACGGACGTGACCGTTCCCTGGACGATTTCCGGCACCGGCGCTCACCCCGCCGACAGCGGGGATTTCAATATGCTGTGGGGCACCACGACGATTCCCGCCGGGTCAATGTCGGTGATGCTCGACGCAATCATCATCGGCGATGCGGACGTGGAACCCAACGAAGACTTCTCTATCACTTTCGGAACGCCCACGGGCGCCACGCTCGGCTCACCCGCCTCGCGCTCGGCAACGATTGCCAACGACGACTTCGCCCCCGCCGCGTTCACGACGGCTCCGAGTCCAAGCCCGTCGCCAAGTCCAAGTCCGTCACCAAGTCCAACGCCAACGGTAAACATCATGGGGGGTGGCGATGCGACAGAAGGGAACAGCGGACCGACGAATGTCACGTTTGGCGTGACCCTGTCCGGCGCGGCGGCGGCCGATGTGGACATCCCGTGGACGATCAACCCGATGGCCCCCAATCCGACGGATCCGACCGATTTCGTCATCGCCAACGGAACGGTTCGAATCTACGCAGGTCAGACGACAAACACGTTCACGGTGCAAATCAACGGCGACACGGATGCCGAACTCGATGAGACTTATGAAGTCCAAATCAGCACACCGACAACAGGCAATGCGATCTTGGGAGCCATAACGACCGCCCCCGGCAGAATCATGAACGACGACACCGGCGCACCGTCACCAAGTCCGTCGCCGTCACCGAGTCCATCGCCCTCACCGAGTCCGTCGCCCTCACCGAGTCCGTCGCCCTCACCGAGTCCGTCGCCCTCACCGAGTCCGTCGCCCTCACCGAGTCCGTCGCCATCACCGAGCCCATCGCCATCACCGAGCCCATCGCCATCACCGAGCCCATCGCCAACCCTAACGGCAGTCGACGACGATTTTCCAATTGGCCCGCTATCAGACGCGCCATCCCCGATCTCCATTTATCCAAGGGGTAATGACACTGGAACTGGCATCCTGATTACTGCGGTCGGGCCTTGCACGAACGGAGGGTATGTTTCAGTCGATGCGTCCGGACTCTTCGTATGGTATCAGCCGCCAACAATTCCCGATACACATTTGTCACCACAAGGCGGCGTGAACACTGTGCCATTGGATACAGACGAAGACACGGATGGACTCCTTGATGATCCGCCTTATGAGGTTGGCTTTGAAGATTTTGTGGATAGGTTCTCATACACAATTTGTGATGACTCTTTGGCTACTGCGAGCGCATTCGTCCAAGTTCGCAACCCAGCGGCCGTTGGTGGAACCTGGACGCAGTCACTAGCATCCAATGGTGACGCCCATCTAAGAGTCACAACACAAACTCCTGGCCAAGTCAAGGTCGAAGGACTTCCGGGGTACGATGCATGGATTGTAAACGCTTTTGGTGCAAATATTCGAGGTGTAACAGGTTTGCCGGGCGCGCAGTTCTGGCAGGAGAATCAAATTGACCATACCTACTGGGCGATCAAAGATGGAGTACTTCAGCACGAAGAATATACTGACAGAATCCGTGCAGATGTTAAATGGGCAGCAGGTCAAAAGGCAGCAATTGTTATTCCTGATAACCTCGGGCTGAGTCCAGGGATTGGTGAGACCTCTCTGTTCATCATCGAACAGGTCGATAAGAAGCAAGGGCTTCGTCCGGACGACGGCGGAAAAGGACTACCGCAGAAAGTTAATTTTCTGCCTAATGCTGTGCAAAAAGCAAGACTGGGGCAGATGGCGGGGCCGTTCCTTAATTTATCAACACTTTATATTTACATCGATAAGGCAATGATTGACGGAAGGTACGCAGATGGGTTCATTCAAGAAGCCCAATACAACGCGATAAAAGCCAAAGCTGCGGGTATCGGGATTCCTTGGGATACTATTGGAAACAAACTGGAGCGGCTGCAGATTGGCGGCTTGGGGATTTGGGAATATCGTAACTGATCCTGTGAGCTGCGTTTATTCCGCCGCTAAAACCACTGCCTCTGCACGTGTGACCGTGGAAGGCTCCGCCGATCATCCGGCGAGAAAGATACGCTCCCTCTCCGGGGAACGCCCTGGAGGGGCAGGAGAGAGTGTATGCAAGATTTCGAGAGTCACGCATAGTCGTCGGGATTGCAAGTACCATGTGGTGTTCATCCCGAAGTATCGTCGAAAAGTGATCTACGGGAGGTTGAAACGAGAGATCGGCAAGATTCTGTGAGATTTGTGTGACCAACGCGGAATCGAGTTGTTGGAAGGTCACGCGATGGAGGACCACATTCATGTGCTGCGGAAGATATCCGCCAGAAGGAAAAGTTTGCTCAAGACCAGCGTGAGTTGTTTGAATAAAGTTGCCTAACCAAGTGAGCCCCAATGGGTTTTCCCGTGTGATCAGTCCCAACGGGACTCAGAAACACCAACGTGGCCCTTCAGGGCCTACGCTACGTCAACGCCGCCCTTCGGGAGGCAAGTCGAAGCCACCTCTTCGGACCTTTGGGGGTGGTTGATTAGTAAAAGGAGATCACATGAAGACGTTCGTACTACTTGTTATTGGTGTTATCGTCGGTGTGTTCATTGGAAGATGCGTTGATTATCGACGTGCCCATGCAGATGACGGAGATAGGCGAATTAATTGCGCACCCAACGAGGATAACCCGATTGTTCGTGATTCGCGCCGAATAAGTATTCGCATGGCGAACTGTATTCATGCGACAATGGTATCACGCATGCTTCTGCCGCTCCCCCGGAATCTGGGAGTGGAACTCCAATATGAAGGTGTGCTCGCTACCGATCATGGTGTGCCTGGTGGTCCTCGGTTCGAGAAGGATGTTGGAAGTGTCCTGGAATGGTCGATCATGGATCGGTCAGAGTTGGTATTAGCAACCCTTACCGCTGCAACTAAGCGATGTGCTGAGACAGTTGCCGCATTGAACATTGAAGGTACTGACGTATTCTTTACGGTGCGATTCACTCAGCGAACGGAGCCCCGTGACAGCGTAGAGTTCACACGAACGAGGGACGAACTTGGGGGGCGCACTATGCAGCAACTTTTGGATGCACTTCAGAAATAG
>JAYVSP010000045.1:0-3357 GCA_043775215.1 Planctomyces sp.
GACCGCTGACCGCTCGCTTCCAAAGCCACCTCTTCTCGCCTCTGCGAAGCGCCTGTCGTTTCTATTCTTTGTTCTCTCGTTCTCACGAGTTGTTTTTCAAAGAAGGAACGATCACATGGCCGACTCCATTCCGCCAAAGCGAAACCAGCAATACATCCCGCCCAATCAACGCGCGGCAATCGCTCGCGGTCATCGAATCAGTGGCATTCATCGTCTGTGGTCGAAGCGACCTCGCATTTCGCTACGACTGCCGCGCATCTCGCTTCGGATGCCGCGTGCGTTGCTGAACTTGGCACGTACTCTGATCAGGATGCTTTGTCTTCGACGGGCAAATGACGACGTCGCGAAAACAAATGCGGAACTGGCTTGGCAAGAACTCCGTGCGAGCATCGCTGCTCTTAAGACAGCGATGGAATCCAGTCGCAAGAGCTTCGGTGATCCACAACGACTCAAGTCCATTCGAGACTCATTGAGCGTCGCTGGGAAGTCACCACCCGAAGCTTGGATTCACGATGACGTCTGCCAATTGTTGCAGACATTCTTGGCGAGTTGCGACGAACTCTTGGGGAAATCGAGAGCCGTTGCGAAAGACGCCGTCAACACCGTGGCAACGTGGCGGCGGCTGGTCCGCATTTACGAGCGGACTGCCGAGACTCACGACAATCGCAATACCTGCCACGATGGCTTTCTCAAACTCGCCAATGCTTGCCAGAAAGAAATTGCGACCGCCGAAGATGTCGCAAAAAAGGTTGCCGCTCGGCAAGCCGCGCTGCTTCGTTTGATCCAGGAAGCACAAGCCATCGTCCGATTCCTCTCGGAACTGCAATTCCATCGGGACCGATCGGCCCCCTTCGCTCATCAGCTCGGCGCTTACCGGCGTCAACTCTTTGATGGCGTGTCGTTGTGTTTGCGAGTGATCGACGCACTGCATGTGTAACTCGTGTTGTCTGTTTTCCATTCAGAACCAAGGAGAAGAACATGATCCAGCCACCTGACTTCGGCGTCGGAATTGACCTCGGAACAACGTATTGCGCGGTGACGATTCGGACGTCTGGCAAGGAAGAGCAAATGCTCTTTCCGGGAGTCGGAGCGCAGCTACCATCGGCCGTCTTGTGGCAGGCGGACGGTCAGCACCAGGTTGGTCAGAACGCCATCAACGCGGCCTTCAAGAATCCGGAGCAACTCTTCACGCATTTCAAACGCGGCATTCTGGACGCGCCAGACTCTTCGTGGAACGGCGGGCCGACACCGGTTGAACTCACGACGATTTTGCTTGCCTACATTTGGCATGTGATCCGGGAAGTTCACCCAGAAATCGCTGACTACATTCCAGAACTTGGCGGAAAGAAGTCGCCCACGGGTTTGCGAATCATCCTTACGCATCCGGCGACCTATCGGCAGGACCAAGTTGCCACGTTGCAACGGATCGTCAACCAGGTTGGTCATGGCTTTCGCGCGGATGGCTTCATCACCGAACCGATCGCTGCTGCGTTGGTCTATCGGCAGCAGCAAAAGCTGAAGCACAACGACCTCATTGCTATCTGTGATGTCGGCGGCGGCACATTCGACACTTGTGTCTTGCGGTTCGATCGGGGTCGCTTTGAGCCGGTCATTTCGGCGAAGGGAGACGCCAATCTGGGAGGCATCAATTTCACTGGTCCAATCTTTGAGCATCTCTGCTCGCATCTCGGCTATTCGCTTCCGTGTTTCGATCCACAACGCGGACTGAATCTGTCGGCTGGAAATCTTACGCCCGAGAAACGGCGATTAGCCTCGAAATTCTGGAACCTCGCTGAGGAGGGCAAAATCCAGTTGAGCGTCAATGCGGGCTTGATTGGCGTCATAGAGAAACTGGACGAGCTTCCGTTCAAACGCGACACGCAGCCGACGAGCCTCTGACTTCGGATCTGCTGCATCGGCCACTCAAATGACTTCCGGCCCGATGCCGTCGCCGGCGATGACGGCGACGCGAAATGTTTTGGTCATGACAAAGTGGCCTTTCGTTGTCGGTCAGACTTTGCCCGCATTTTGCGAGTAATTCTCGGAGGTTATCACGCCGACCGGTTTCGGTGTCTGTCACGAAAACGATCTTTTTTCAGACGCGAGGATTTTTAACCGGCAATTCTAAAAGTACTTTGCGATTGCTCCTGTAGGTGGTGGCAAGCGTGTGCTTGTCATGCGGGCAAGTTTCATGCCCAGCGATCCGTTTTGCAAAAGGGAGCATTGTCATGTTACGCAAAGTGATGAATCCGATGTGGAATCGTTGGCGATCGCGGCATTCGCGACGCCGCCAGGACGCTGCAATTCCCGTTGCGGCTGAAGTTCTGGAGCCAAAAGTCGCTCTGTCTGGTGATGGACTGACGGTGGTGCTCGACCCAGGGCATGGCATCGGCAATGCGCTGGGAGGCACCACCGGCGTTGAGTCGGGCATCCCAGAGCGGGATTTGACACTCGACATGGCTCGGCGCATTCAGGGAAATCTGCAAGCGTGGGGCTTCCACGTCACGTTGACCCGCAACAACGACTATGACGTCGATTTCTACACGCGGACCCACACGGCTCAAGTGGTCGGTGCCGATTTCTTCGTGAGCCTGCATTTCAATGGATTGCCGGCCGGGATGCGTGGAACGCTCGCGGAGGTCATGAAGACGAACGTCAATCTCGCCGAGGATGTGCAATTCGCCGACATTCTTCGAAACGCGACCCTGCGCAGCTACTCGCAGCCGACGGACCTGGGAACGGTGGTGACCGACAATCGCACGGGCGTGCTCAGCGACAGGGCGCTGGGAAATACGTCGGCCAACCATCCGGTGGCGGCGGTGCTGTTGGAAATTGAAGCTCTGACCAACTTGGACGTTGACCGCTTCTTCAATAGCACCGACGTTGCCACTCGTGAGGCCGACCGAAATCGAGTGGCGTTCGACGTCGCTTATGGCATCTTCGAAGCCAAAATCGCGATGTTTGATAACGCTCGAGTCACCGCGCCCGCGTCGTTGCGGGCGACAGGGGTTTCGTCGTCTCAGGTGACTTTGAACTGGTCGGATGTGGCCAAGGAGACTGGTTACCGCATCTATCGAAATGACGGAGCGCTGGTCACCACGGTCGGAGCCAACACGAAGACCTACACGGTGACCGGTCTGTCACCCGGCCAATCGCAGGCGTTTCGCGTGGAAGCATTCAATGCGAACAATTCGGAGACCACGGGTTGGCTCACCGTCACCACACGGAGTAACCGAGTCACGGCCCCGGCGTGGATGAACCTCAATGCGGTCTCTTCCTCGCAGGTGAATGTGTCTTGGGCCGATGTATCGGACGAGACGGGCTACCGCATCTACCGAGGTGATGGAGCCTTAGTCG
>JAYVSP010000046.1:0-10570 GCA_043775215.1 Planctomyces sp.
CGCTTCGGGTTAGTGTCATAAACAATCACGGCACGTCTAATTCACGCCCCCCTTTAGGCGTTCGTTGCGGTCGAATTCCAGCATTTGGCTGATGAGTTCATCCAGCTCGCCCTGCATGATTTTGTCGAGCTTGTAGAGCGTCAGGCCGATGCGGTGGTCGGTCAAGCGGTTTTGAGGGAAGTTGTAAGTGCGGATGCGTTCGCTGCGATCACCCGAGCCAATCAGCGTGCGGCGGTGAGACGCGCGGGCGGAGTCCAGCGTTTGCTGCCGTTGTTCGTAGATCTTGCTCCGCAGCAACCGCATGGCTCGAGCACGGTTCTTGTGCTGACTTTTTTCGTCTTGGCAGCGGACCACGAGACCGGTCGGAACGTGTGTGAGACGGACGGCACTCTCTGTTTTGTTGACCTTCTGGCCGCCGGGACCGCCGGCGCGCATCGTGTCCATTTCGATGTCTTCTGGCCGAATTTCGACTTCGATGTCCTCGACTTCGGGCAGCACCGCAACGGTTGCCGCGCTGGTGTGAACGCGGCCTTGAGCTTCCGTCTCCGGCACACGCTGCACGCGATGCCCGCCGCTCTCGAATTGCAATTGGTGATAACAGCCCTCGCCGCTGATCGACAGCGTGACTTCTTTGATGCCCCCCATTTCGGCGTCGCTCATTTCGAGCACTTCCATCTTCCAACCTCGCGTCACGACGAACCGCGAATACATTTCAAACAGATTGCGAGCAAATAATGCCGCTTCTTCGCCGCCGGTACCCGCTCGGATTTCCATGATTAACGAGCCGCGGGTGATCGAGTCACCGGCCGTCAACAGGTCTTCCAGTTCGGTTTGCAACGCCAGGAATCGCGGCTCCAGCTCAGCGAGTTCGGCTTTCGCGTATTCACGAGCCTCGAAGTCCGACTCTTCGTAGATCATCTGCCGGATGTCAGCGACTTCTTGCTCCCGCTTGTTGAACTCGCGAATGGCGGTCGCGATTTTGCGGAGTCCGCCGTGCTCGCGCTGCAAGGCCAGCATCCGCTCCACGTCCGCCAGAACGGCTTGGTCTTGCAACTGCCGCTCGATTTCGTCGTAACGTTGCAGCTTGGTTTGCAGGCTGGGGTACATGGCAATTCGGAGCGGAAAAATGTGTCAACCAAAAAAAGCGAGAGTACAGGCTTCAGTCCGCCGTGACCGGCGATCCAAAGGCTGTACTCCCCACACAATCGCAACGGGAGCGAACTACTTTCCAGCGTTCGCGCCTTTGACCGTCCAGTTGTATTTCTTGGAGAACTTTTCCACGCGGCCGGCGCTGTCGATGAACTTCATCGTCCCCGTGAAGAACGGGTGGCACTGCGAGCAAATATCCACATGCAGTTTGGCCACAGTGCTGCGAGTTTTGAACTCCGTCCCACAACTACAGTGGACGGTGATTTCTTGATACTTGGGATGAATTCCCTCTTTCATGGCGACGCCTGTGACCCAAACAAAAAGAGCATACCGAGATTTCCAGGCCGTTCCGGCCGACCTAGCAAGGGGGGGAAGTGTAATCACGACCCTCCGAATGGGCAAGTTGTGTGCGTTTGTAAAACGAAATTGCAGGATGCGCTGTTGCGAAATAACAACATTGCGGTTTGTCCGGCAGCACCCCGAGCGAAGTCGGACTCTTTGTTCGACCACTCGATCACGCGGATTGACTCGCCGTTCTCATGATTGATCTTATGGAACTTATATCAGTCAGACGGCCGATGAGCCGAAGACGACAACTGCGGACAGGGCCAGGGCATGTGCGGCATCGCGGGCATTCAACATTTCGATGGGCAGCCAGTTCAGCGAGAGATCGTCGAACGGATGATCGCCACATTGGAACATCGGGGGCCGGATGCAAAGGGTGTTGAAATCCGTAGTTCGGTCGGGCTGGGGCACACGCGGTTGAGCATCATTGACCTTTCCGGCGGCATGCAACCGATGTCGACTGCGGACGGCGAGTTGACCGTCACGTTCAACGGCGAAATCTTCAACTACATCGAACTGCGGCAAGAGCTGATGACGCTCGGCCGGCGATTCCTGACGACCTCTGATACCGAAGTGCTACTGCAAGCGTATGCCGAATGGGGCGAGGACTGCGTCACGCGATTCAACGGTCAATGGGCGTTTGCGATTTGGGACGCGAAGCGGCAAAAGCTGTTCCTCTCGCGAGACCGACTCGGCAAGCGGCCGTTGTTTTACTCGGTCGTCGGGCGGACGCTGCTATTCGCGTCAGAGATCAAAGCGATTCTCAGTCATCCGACCGTCCCCAAAGCGATTGATCCGATCGGGCTGGATCAGGTTTTCACGTTTTGGTCTGTATTGCCGCCGCGCACGATCTTTCAAGGCATCCAACAACTGCCGCCGGGGCATTCGCTGTCGGTCGAACGAGGGACACTGCGCGTCTCGCGCTATTGGGATATTGATTTCTCAAACCGCTTCGAGGGCATCTCGGCAGGTGCGTTGGAGGAACAACTTCTTGCCTTGCTGACCGACGCGACGCGGTTGCGATTGCGCAGTGACGTGCCGGTCGGAGCCTATGTCAGCGGCGGTCTCGATTCGTCGATCACGGCCGCGCTCGCAAAAAACCTCAACCGCGAGCGGCTCTGCACGTTCTCTGTCGAATTCGAGAATGCCGAATTCGACGAAAGCCCCTATCAAAACGAGGTCGTCCGCCGACTGGGGACCGAACACCGCTCGGTTCGATGCACTCACGATGACATTGGCCGCGTGTTTCCCAAAGTCATTCAGCATGCGGAAACGGCGATTTTGCGAACGGCTCCCGCGCCGTTGTTCTTGTTGTCGCGGCTCGTGCGTGAGTCGGGCATCAAGGTCGTGCTGACGGGCGAAGGGGCCGATGAAGCTTTCGGCGGTTATGACATCTTCAAAGAAGCCAAGCTGCGCCGCTTTGTGGCTCGGCAACCGGACTCGAAGTCGAGGCCGCTGTTGTTCAAGCGGCTGTATCCCTACATGAAGAGCATCCAATCGCAGCCGGCCGCGTATCTAAAGGCGTTTTTTCAAGTCCGTCCTCGCGATTTGGGCAGTCCGTTCTTTTCGCATCTGCCGCGTTGGGAACTGACCAGCAAGTTGAAAGATTTCTTCACACGGGACGTTCTGGCAGCGACTGACGGTGCCGCCCCGATGACGGTCGCTGCGGACAACTTGCCGGCGGCGTTCGCGAGTTGGGACGGATTCTCTCAGTCACAGTATTTGGAATCGACCGGCCTGTTGCCCGGCTATCTGCTGTCGTCGCAGGGAGACCGCGTGATGATGGGCAACAGCATCGAGGGCCGTTTCCCGTTTCTCGATCATCGGCTGGTCGAATTCGCCGCGCGATTGCCACCGCGACTGAAGATGAGCGGTCTTGACGAGAAGCACATCCTCAAGCAGGCGACAAAGCATCTCGTCCCGGAGTCGATCCGGCAGC
Source organism: Planctomyces sp. (assembly GCA_043775215.1). Classification (GTDB taxonomy): domain Bacteria; phylum Planctomycetota; class Planctomycetia; order Planctomycetales; family Planctomycetaceae; genus SXKJ01. The sequence goes on from JAYVSP010000046.1 coordinate 3,434, forward strand.
GAACCAAACAGCCGTACCGAGCACCCGATGCGCTGAGTTTCTTCGATCCGGACACCCGCAGGGCACGCTTCGATTATGTCGACGCGATGCTGTCGCCGTCGTCAATCGCGGCGGCCGGATTGTTCGATCCCGACTCGGTCAGCAAGTTGGTGGAGAAGGCTCGCACGGGAGCCGCGATCGGCACAAAAGACAACATGGCGCTGGCGGGCATTTTGTCCGCTCAGCTTGTGGTGGAGCAGTTAATTCATGGCCGAGCGGTCGATGTGCCGCAGGCCGAATCGAAATTGGCGACCTGGGCGGCGTCCGCTCCCAGATTGATGACGACATAACGATTGATCGAGACAACCTGAATCGGTGTGCCTGAAGGCTCGCTAAAAAGCAAACTTTGAAAGGTCAACATGGCAACGATTGAAACTGACATTCGCCAGTTCGTGGAAGAAAACTTCTTGTTTGGCCGCAAAGGATTTGAACTCGGTCGAGATGATTCGATGCTGGAGCAGGGTCTGATCGATTCGACCGGAGTGCTCGAACTGGTCTCGTTCATTGAGGGCAAGTTCAAGATCAAAGTTAAAGACGATGATCTTGTTCCCGAAAACCTGGACTCCATCAACCGGCTGATCAACTTCGTTGATTCGAAGTTGGCACTGGCAAAGTAGCACCATGCAGCTCGAACAGTTTCTGGAACAGACTGCCGCGCGAACGCCTGACAAGATTGCTCTCGTCAGCGACAGCCGCCGCATTACGTATCGCGAAATCGAGACCACCGCCAATCAATTGGCGCATGGTTTGATCGCTCGCGGCGTCGAGCGGGGTGATCGCGTTGTGTTGTTCCTGGATAATTCAGTCGAGGCGGCGATTGCCGTGTGGGCCGTGCTGAAGGCCGGAGCCGTGTTTGTCATGGCCAATCCGACAACCAAGCCCGATAAGCTGACGTACTTACTCAACAATGCGAGAGCCACTGCGATCGTTGCTCAAGCGAAACGATTGCGTGGCTATGAAAACTGCTGGTCCGAGACGCCTCACCTGCGAAACGTCGTCATCGTGGGTGATCCCGCGGATGTGACCGACTGCGCACATCCGCTCGCAAGTTGGGATTCTCTGGTGGCCGAACAGGCCGGCAACACGCAACCGCCACCCAAACGACGCATTGACGTCGATCTGGCCGCACTGGTTTACACTTCGGGCACGACGGGCAATCCCAAAGGAGTGATGCTGACGCATCGCAACATGGTCTCGTCCAGTCTGTCGATCATCGCGTATTTGCAGAACACGTCCGACGACATCGTGCTGAATGTGCTGCCGCTGTCGTTCGGGTACGGACTGTTTCAATGGCTGATGTGTTGCCGATACGGCGGCACGCTGCTGTTGGAGAAGTCGATCGCATATCCGCATGCCACGCTGGAAAAACTTGTCCGCGAGGGAGCGACCGGAATGCCGTTGGTGCCGACGATTGCATCGCTCTTGCTGCAGCTCGACCTGACCAAGTACGACCTGTCGAAGCTGCGGTACGTGACCAATGCTGGAGCCGCTTTGCCCGTGGAGTACCTGGCGAAGCTCAAGCGGCTGCTGCCCGGCACGTCAATCTTCTCAATGTACGGTCTCGCGGAATGCACGCGAGTCTGTTACTTGCCACCCGAAGAAGTCGATCGCCGACCCAGTTCGGTCGGTAAGGCGATGCCGAACTGTGAGGTCGGCATCGTTGATGAATCCGGCAATCTGCTCGGCCCGAATCAAGTCGGCGAACTGGTAGTACGCGGCTCGAACGTGATGCTCGGCTATTGGGAAGCTCCGGAAGAAACGGCGAAGCGACTGCGGCCCGGAGCGTTTCCAAACGACAACTGGCTGCACACCGGCGACCTCTTCCGGATCGACGAGGAAGGCTTTTTGTACTGGGTCGCTCGCAAAGACGACATCATCAAAAGCCGTGGCGAAAAGGTGAGTCCACGTGAAGTGGAAGACATTCTGCATCAACATCCGCACATCGCGGAAGCGGCGGTCTTCGGTGTCCCCGATCAGGTTCTCGGCCAGGCGATCCGAGCCATTGTTTGTCTGAAAGAGGGCCTGCCAATGACCGCTCGCGAAGTGCAGGCGCACTGCCGCGAGTACCTCGAAGATTTCATGGTCCCGCAGCAGGTCGAGTTCCGCGACGCGCTGCCGAAGACGCCTAACGGCAAGATCGACAAGAAAGTGCTGGTGTGACTCTTGGGGGTGCCGCGATGCTCCGCCGCTTTCCTTTGCGGCGGAGCAGCTTTTCCTTTGTTCGACTGTCTCTCATAACCTCGTGAAAAACAAAACAAAGCGGCTCCGCCGCAAAGGAAAGCGAGGATGCATCCTCGCACTCCAAAACAATTCCACGTACTTCCAAAAATGGAAATCCTATGACCACCGCGACTCAGACTTTTTCTCGTGACCTTCTGAAACTTGATGCCGATGCTGAAGTCGCTCGAATCGGCGACTGGATGCGCGACGTCGTTGCTGTCGACTTCAAACGCAAAGGAATCGTCCTTGGCCTTTCGGGCGGTATTGATTCGAGCGTCGTGGCTGCACTGGCGGTTCATGCGTTCGGACCAAAGCGAGTCTTCGGGATCATGATGCCAGAAAAAGATTCGTCCGATGACAGTCAGTCTTTGGCCGAATTGCTGGCCGAATCGCTGGGCATCGAGACCGTTCTGGAGAACATCACACCGATGCTCGATGGCGCGGGCTGTTATCACCGACGCGACGAGGCGATCAAGAGTGTGATTCCTGAATTCACACCCGCCTGGAAGAGCAAGCTCGTTCTGCCGCCACTCTTGGCGGGAGCACGCTTCAATCTGTCAAGCATTGTCGTCGAATCACCGACGGGCGAGCGGACGCAAGCCCGATTGACACTCGACGCGTATCAAACGATCGTCGCCGCGACAAACTTCAAACAGCGCTGCCGCAAAATGATGGAGTACTATCACGCCGACCGCCTGCGATACGCCGTCGGCGGCACGCCGAATCGGCTGGAATACGATCAGGGTTTCTTCGTGAAACAAGGTGACGGCGCGGCGGACATCAAGCCGATCGCTCACCTTTACAAAACTCAGGTCTATCAATTGGCCGAGCACCTGGGCGTCCCGCAACAGATCTGCTCCCGGTCCCCGACCACCGACACATTCTCGCTGCCGCAGAGCCAGGAAGAATTCTTTTACTCGGTGCCGTACGACAAACTCGACTGTTGTCTGTTCGGAGTGAACAACGGCTACCTAGCCGAAGACGTCGCCGCCGACATCGGACTCACGGCCGAACAAGTTCAGTTCGTCTACGCCGACATCGACTCGAAACGCCGAGCGACCGTCTACCTGCACCGCGCACCGGAATTGATCGATCAGATTTTCGCCTGAAGTTACGCGAGCGGCACGGCGCTAGCCGCCGGTGTCGTGAAGTTACGTCGTGAAGTTAATCGTGCCTGCGGAAGAACCGGCGGCTACGCCGTGCCGCTCACTTCGGACATTCCTCACCTCCTTGAGGCTTCCATGTCGACCACTGGAACAGTCGCCGCAAACACTCAACAGCTTGTCGTGACACAGGTGAGTGTTGTCGCGGCGCGCGAGACGTTGCTGTCGTTGTGGGCACGCAATCTGCCGGAGGCCACGCCCGAGCGGTTCGACTGGCTGTATTCCGATGACCGGTCGCAGGCTTGGTTGTTGGAGGAGTCCGAAGCGGGCGTGATTGGCTCGGCGGGCCGGACTCCACGTCGATTGTTCATCGCAGGGCAAGTCGTCGAGGCGGGTTCTGCTATTGATTTGAATGTCGATGCCCCAAAGCGGTCACTCGGACCGGCGCTGGCACTGGTTCGCGAAGTAGCGGCGGCCAGCGAGCGCGAAGGGTTGTCGCTGATGTATGCGATCCCGATTCCTGCGGCCGAAGTGGTGATGAAGTTCGCGCGTTATCGGCCCATCGGTGCGATGTCTCATTGGACCAAACTGTTGCGCAGCGAATACAAGCTGCGAGCTCATCTGCGATTCGACTGGGCCGCTCGGCTGGCCGCGCTCTTCGTGGATGTTGGCCTGCGACTATTCGATCCCGCGCGACATAAGTCACTTCCGACGTACGTCACTTCTGACGTACGTTCGGCATTCGATGAACGCTTCGATCGTTTGTGGCTCCGCGCGCGCGACCGGTTTGCGGTCATCGGTGAGCGGACGGCAGAGTTTCTTACCTGGCGGTTTTTGAAGTGCCCGGAAGTTCGGTATCAAATCTTCACGCTGGTAGACACTCGTTCGCACGAGTTGCTGGGTTATGTGGTCTGGACAGAAGAAACCGAGGCCGTTTCAGTCGCGGATCTGCTGGCGGCCGACGGTGCGACAACCCCGCTGCTACTGGCGGAGTTCAGCCGTATGATCCGGCGAACGGGTGCGGCGGCGATCCGGCTGGGTTGTTTCGCCCCCGCCGAATTTCATCAGGCGTTACAAGCCGCCGGCTTCTCGCGTCGGGCAGACGGTCAACATGTGCTGGTCAAGAGGTTGGGCGATCAAAATTCCGTGACAGCCAACGCCGAGTCCGGCGACAACTGGTATCTGACAATGGCGGACCACGACGTCAATTCGTGACGCGATCATCGCGGGTTATGCTATATTGTTATCGCCGAAGGCGTTGTTTTTCAGGCAAGAAATCCCAAGCACCAAAGAATTCAAAAAATGCTGCGGGCAACTTTGCAATCGAAGCGGCCACAGACATTTAGAGATTTCGAGGTTCCATTTTCCTTGAGATTTGGAACTTCGGATTTGTGATTTGCGGCTCGGCCGCGCTATTCCTCTCGCCCGCGAAAACTTGTTTCAACTGCAACAACTTTCGGAAGCAGAGGAGCCTATGGAAAGATTCGACTTCAAGGATTCCATCACCACGTAGCCCGCCGGCATCAATCCCAGGCGTTCGTAAGTTTCCTGAGCGGCCGTGTTGTGCTCTTCAACGTATAGTCGCAGGCCAGCGACATTCGGCGAGGCGGCGGCTTCTGATTGCAGGTGTTGGACCAATTGGCGGAAGACCCCTTGGCGGCGGAAGTCAGGGTCTACATAGACGCTTTGCAACCACCAAATCTCGCCGTTACGCCAATCGCTCCACTCGAAGGTATGCATCATTTGTCCGACCACGCGTCCGTCGAGACACGCGACGAAGTAACGGCCGTGTCGCGGATTGCCCAAGATCGCTCGCACGCCGAGCCGCACGGTCGGTCGGTCGAGTTGCTTACTTTCGGTTTCAGCCGCCAGTCGGCAATTGAAGTCAACAACGACTTCTTCATCGACGGAATCGGCTTGTCGAATCGTGAACGCCATGATTGAAACTTTCTGACACCTATTGAGTGAGCGAGGCTCTCGCGTCATGGTTTTGCCGGGAAACTGTAGCTGCCCAAACTTCGAGTCAGCAATCCGCGCCCCCAATTTCCTGAAACTCGTCTTCACCCATTATGGCCCATCTGCTATGTAACGCCCCCAATTGCCAGGAAGGCTGGATTCTGTCTGTCGCTGACCACGCTCAGCGGGCCACAGACACTCGGGGAAGGGAATCCCATGCAAAGCTCGAATTCGATTTGGAAAATGACCGCGTTAGCGGGTGTTGTGGGCTTGGGACTGCTCGGAATTCTGCAGTTTCAACGGACGATGGACCGCAAGCCCTCGAAGACAGCCGACACGAAAGTGCGGCTCGAAGACTTCAAGCCGCTGGCTGAACTGGACAATCTCGACCGGCAAACTGCCGAGAGAGACGCGCCCGCCGGAAACTCCGAACCGCGACGACGCCCATTGGCGACTCGCAAGTTCGACGCGCTCAATGACTCCGATGACGAGGATCTCACTGCCGACAAACTGCCGACGAAACGATCGCGGGCAGAGATTATCGGCGATCAACTCGGAGAGGACTTTTCGGGCGACCAGATCGAGCCGGAACCAAAGAAGAAGATCACTCGGCCGCGAGTCGCACTCTCTTTGGAGGAACCGATCGGCGACCTCAATAACGATACGCGGGAGACGGCTGATGGCTCCGGGTCGGCCGAACTTCCGGTTTTTGAAGAAGAACCATTGGCCAAGCCGCGTCGGCAGATGATAGATAATTCCAAATTGCAGGCGCAGCAGTTAGTGCAGGCCGCTCGCAAGTTGATCGACGACGGAAGACTCGAGGAAGCTCGATTGAAAGCGGCTGAAGCAGCCGAATTGCCGGCGACCTTTGGACGCCTGGAAGACACTCCCGAAGCGGTGCTGGCCGAGATCGATCGTCTGATCGGTAGTCAACGCTCGACCGCGGTATCTCGACAGCCGGTCCAATTGACTGGCGGCCCGGATCAGGACAAAGACTCGGACATTGACCGCGACGAACCGGCATTTGCCGATGCCCCGTTGAAGAAGTCGGCATCTAAAACGAAGTCGGCGCGGAAATCACCGCTGGAAGATGACGAAGACCTGTTCGCCGATAACCCGCCAAATTCGATCAATGGGAAGAAGCGAGAGCCCGATCCGCCGATACCACCGGCTGAAGACGAATCGCCCGAATTGCCGGCGTTCCCTGATGAGAGCGATCGGCCACAAGCGCGGCGCAGAACTGACGATTCCAACGCGAACGTGCCCGGCCGCCTGAAGGCGCTTGCCGCCGCGCCATTGAACTCGGATGAGCCAATCAGCGGCGACGGCACTATTCACGCAGATGCCCCGCGGGGACCGCAACGGCCTGAATTGAAGATCGAAAAAGTGGCTCCTCCCAATGCCACGCTGGGGCAACCGATGGTTTACACCATCGTCATCCGCAACGTCGGCGAGAGCGCCGCGCATACCGTCGTGGTCGAAGATCAGATCCCCAAAGGAACGAGTCTGTCGGGCACGATTCCGCGCGCAGAACTGACCAACAAGAAACTCATTTGGCGTCTGGGCACGATCAAACCGGGGGAGCAAAAGGAAATCTCGGTCAAAGTTGTGCCGGTGTCGGAGGGTCAAATCGGTAGCGTCGCGACCGTCAACTTCCAAGCCGAGATTGCGTCGCGGACAACAGTGGCGTCGCCGAAGCTCAGCCTGAAGCTTACCGTTCCTCCGCAAGTCCGGATGGGCGAGACCGCGATGCTGAACTTTGTATTGTCCAACAACGGTACTGCCGACGCGCAACGTGTCGTGCTGCGCAATCTCATTC
>JAYVSP010000047.1:0-9739 GCA_043775215.1 Planctomyces sp.
TGCCGAGTCTTGGCCCGTTGGGCCAGAACCACACTCGCGATTCGTCCGCGGGCTGACGCCTTGCCGCTCACTCACATGAACCCGAATTCGTAGTCTTGATGACGCACTAGCGCGTTCGGGCTGATCAGTCACGGCCTCATTTTGTGCCGCGTGAAGAATAAGCCCGTGCGGTGGCCGCTTCCATCAGCGCATGTTCCGTGAACTCACCGCGGTGGAATTCGCCCGTCAGCCGGCCTTCGCACAGCACGAGTATGCGATCGCAGAGCGTGATCAATTCCGGGAGTTCGCTGGACGTCACGATCAGGCCGAGGCCGTCACGGCAGAGGAAGTCGATCAGCTTGTAAAGTTCCGCCTTCGCGCCGACGTCGACGCCGCGTGTCGGATCGTCCAGCAACAGAACGACGGGCTGCGTACGAAGCCAGCGTGCGATCACACACTTCTGTTGATTGCCGCCGCTGAGGCTAGTGATCGCGGCGTCTGGACCTGCCGTCTTCACGCTCAGGCGGATGATCGACTCCTCGGCCGACGTGCGTTCGCGGCGGCTGGAGATCAGGCCCAATGAACACAATCTGTCGAGCGTGCAAACCGTGATGTTGTCCTGCACCGTCAGATGAGAGAACAACCCCAGACGCTTGCGGTCTTCGGTGACGAGTGCCATGCCGGCCGCGACCGCTTCTTCCGGATGAGCGAACGCGATGGGCTTTCCATTGAGTTCGATACGGCCGACCGGCGGATAGTCGCTCGCACCGAACAGGGATTCGAGCAGCTCGGTACGCCCAGCTCCCATCAGTCCGGCGATGCCGAGCACTTCGCCGCGACGCAACTCGAACGAAACATCCTTGAGCCGCCACGGCCGCGCATGCCCCGGCCACGCTAGAGAAAGATTCTCGACGCGCAAGACGACCTCGCCAGGCTTTCGCGGTTCGTCGAATGAGGTCTCTTCGATCTCGCGGCCGACTAGCAGGTGAGTCACCTCGCGCACGTGAGTTTCGTCGCGCCGCATTGTCAGCACATGGCAACCGTCTCGTAACACGGTGATACGGTCGGCTAAACGAAAGACTTCGTCCATCTTGTGCGAGATGTACAAGATCGTAACGCCGTCCTGCCGCAGCCGCTCGATAATCGCGAACAGCCGCTCGGTCTCGGTTTCGGTGAGCGCGCTGGTCGGCTCGTCCATGATCAGAATACCGGCTCGCTTTGACAGAGCCTTCGCGATCTCGACCAACTGCTGATCACCGACGCGCAGCTCCCCCACACGCTGTCCGGGATCAAGCTGACAACCGAGTTGCCGAAACAACTCTGCAGCCTCTTGCCGCGCGGACGACTCATCGAGCAAGCCGAATCGCCCGCGCCGCTCGCGGCCGAGGAAAATGTTTGCCGCCACGGAAAGCTGTTCGACGAGATTCAACTCCTGATGAATGATGCTGATGCCGGCTGCCTCTGCCTCGCGAGTGTTCGCGAATCGCACGGGCTCACCGCGCAATCGCAACTCGCCCTCGTACTCGGTGATCACGCCGCTGAGGATTTTCATCAGCGTGCTCTTGCCGGCACCGTTCTCGCCGACAATCGCATGCAACTCCCCGGCGGAAATTCCCAAGGACACGTCTTGCAACGCGACCGTGCCGCCAAATCGCTTGGTGATGTGATCTACTTCGATGAGTGACATGGTCAGAGTTTGGATTGGTGATTTGAAATTTGTGATCCGAGATTCTGTTGATCGCAGGTTGCGGCCGCAATCGGGCCGATGGAGTGACACTGGCCAATCTTTGCATCGACTCGAATATCCGATAAGTTTCCGTTCGTGAAGTGGGGCAGGTTTTCAACCTGCCGAGCTCCCGATGGCAGGTTGAAAACCTGCTCCACAAAAGGACTGATCATGGACCAAGACGAAATTCTGCTGGACTGCGAAGAACGCATGGAAAAGGCCGCTTCGGTCTTTCGCGAACAACTCAAGGGCTTGCGCACCGGCCGAGCAAATCCCGGCCTGGTCGACAACATTCGTGTTGAGGTTTACGGCTCGCCGACGCCAATGAAGCAGATCGCGCAAGTCAGCGTCCCCGAACCGCAACAGATCATGATTCGCCCCTACGATCAGGCAAACGTTGCCTCGATTGCGAAGGCGATTCAATCCAGCGATGTCGGACTGGCCCCGAAGATTGACGGCCGCGTCATCCGTTTGAACATCCCGCCGCTCTCGACCGACCGCCGCAAACAACTGGTCGCGCGCGTCAAAGAATTCGCCGAGGAAGCTCGCATCTCGCTGCGCAACGTCCGCCGCGACGCCAACAAGCACGCCGATACGTCCGAGAAAGAAAAACTCCTCACCGAAGACTTGTGCAAAGCGACCAAGGAAGAAGTCCAGAACCTCATCAAGAAGTACGAAGGCTTCGTGAACGATGAGGCGGCGGCGAAAGAAAAGCAGGTCATGGAAGAATAATCACAACGGGGAATCCGAATGTTAGCCAAATACAATGACTATGGTGCGCACGATATCGCAGACCATCAACGGTCAATCGAATGTTGCCATCGCTGGCGAGAGCTTCATGTTGTTCGAGAGTCAGTTCCATGCCGACATTCTTTCACGAGGCAAATCAGACAGCAAGGCGAATCGTCGTTGATCGGGGAGACCTTCGGTCGGGCGGGGTGGCTCGGTCAGGAGACCGGCCACAACAGGGTTCATCGATCCCGTGTTTCGGATTCGGCAACGACATGCCATTGGCCGTGTACATTGCACAGAACCGCCGCGGAGTTTTCGCCGCGACGTCCATCCCCATCGCCTCCAACAACGGCAGAGCCAGCGTGACCCCCGCCAAACATTTGAGCATCGCACGACGATCAAGTTGAATAGAAGAGGTCATGAAATATGTCCAGACAATAGGTTACGCGGCGTTTGTTTTGTGTTTGAAAATATCGGGCGGCTCAAAGCTGCCGTCCCTGGCACCCGGCGAGTAGCGTTCTTGGCTTATGGCTTCTGGATGTCGAACAGTTTCAGCAGCCAGGCTATGAACGGCTGGGCATGCAACGATTTCGGATCGAAGACCTTTGCAAAGTCTACCGTATTCAAATTCCTGCCGGGCTCGTCTTGCCATGCCAGCCAAGTGAAGACATGAGCCTTCTCCTCATGCACTTTCTTGAATGGAGCACCGTGCGTCTTTGAGTCATTGCAAGATTTTACAGCATGCTCAAGAACTGCATTCGATTCAGCACGCACCAGCTTCTTCAACAACGTTTCAAGAGTGCCTACGGAACGGTTATCGGGCATGATCCAAACGCCGAGGCGTTGACCGCGCCCGTTGGCATTTGAAATATAGCCAAGCTCAGGAAGTTGATCGGGCATGTCTAGAAATGTTTCGGCGAACCAAGACTTCACGAGTTCCCACGACCGGTGAGCGCCATCGTCCGCATCCAAGACAACGCCCAAGGATTTGACGCCACTTGCATTGAGATGATTCACGACATTCGACTGCTTTGGCGTCTTTGTTCCGAGCGGCTTGATCTTTACCGGCTCATCGCCCTTTGGCCAAGGAATGCCGTTGCCTTCCGCCAACTCGGCAATCGCCACGAGGTCCGTCGGCCCCTCAACGAGCAGTAGATTGGAAGTGGATGCTGGCATGACTATCGCACCTCAATGTCACGTTCGGCCACAGCAATAATGCCGTCTTCTTTGATCACCACCGAATTCGACGCATCGCGTTCCACACGCTGAATCGAAACATTGTGAGCAGCCGGGTTGTCTTCGCAGATCGAGGACAGCGCTTTGACGCAGTCGCCGCTGTGGGTCGTAGCGAAGACCTGCACGTTGAGCTTGTCTGGTGCTCCGGCCTCGTAGATTAGCTTCCACATGCGTTGCAAGACGGTGTGGTGTAACCCAGTGTCAATCTCGTCAATCAGCAAGATGCCATTTCGGGCTCTCACCAGAGCGAGAATGAGCGCGAGCATTCGCCACATCCCGTCTCCCATGACGCCAAGTGGGATGCGCTTTGGCACGTTCCGGAGCTTTGCGTAAAACGCACCGCGTCCACCCGGATAGCCGCCTCGGCGGATTTCACTGCCAACAGTCACCAGCCGTTCGATATCAGGTTCGATACACCCAAGGGCTTCATATACGAGTTTCTCTTCGGGGTTCGCCTCGACAGACTCAAATCTGACTACGAGTTCGTCGATGCTCAGCCCCGCAGTTGCAACGAATTCGATTTCGCCACCTTCAGCGACAACTGGTCGAGATCGCCGGGCATAATCCAAAGACATTCCGCCGCGGGACGTGATCGGAAAGGCGACCGGTTCACGATTTTGAACTGTGTCCCCACTCGCCCTCAACGACAGGGCAGTCAGTGGAAAACGAGGTTCTGGATCAATTCCCATATCAACGGACTCTTCAAATAGAGTCGGTTGGTTGCGAGTAAACGGGATGACTTGTACGTCTAATTGTCCGGCAAGAACGCCGCCGATTGCGGTGATTTTGAGATTGGCACCAAGTTGGAAATCGTGGCCGTGAAAAAGATGACTGATGTCGATCTCAGATCGTACTGAGCGTTCACTTTCGTTCCAAAAACGTTCGCCTCGACGCCCCGTAATTGATGAGAGTGCGAGGAGATCACCTCGTGACGCCACCAATTGCACGGCTTCCAGCACGGAAGTCTTGCCCGAATTGTTCTCGCCGACAATGAGGTTGATTCGCCCCAATTCCGACATGCTGAAATTCTGAAAGGCACGAAAGCCTTCTACCTGCAACGATTCGATCATTTTTGGGACTCCCCCTGCTGACAATGTTAGGCAATAATCGCGATACTTCGGCATTTCCGTTTTCGACACGCCACTTCCTGCCCAGGTGTTGTGAGAGAGTTCTGTCGAGATGGAGCAGTCACAAAGTGCGGCAATTCATCATTTCTCAACGCTCGCAGGCGTGTCAGGAACAGGCACTGTCGATTTGAACTTGAACCCGTCCACGCGGCTGACGGTCGCGATGCAGACCACCGCTTGCAGGACCAGTAGAGTGATCCAGCCCTGCGCGGGCGAACCGGCGTACTCAGGCAATGTTTGGCCAGGCCCGGTGACGATCTTCGCGGCGACTTGTTTCTCGCGGCCGGCGACCCACAACAGCCACGGCAGCAGGAAAATCCACAGCCGAGCCGCCTCGCCACTGTTCTTACCGGATAGCCACAAGACCACGAGCGTGACAAAGCACCACAAACGGAAACTCGCCAAAGACCGACCCGACTTCAAGCAGCCATACGTGCTGTTCAGCCAGGTCGAAACAGCCATGACAAACACGGGAGTACCGGCGGCAAGTGCCAACTCGAGCGGATTGACCAAGAGCCAGGACGAATAGGTTCGCGGGAAACTCTGCGCGTACTTCACATAGAACGCGGCATGATTGCGGTAGTTCTGCCTCCACACGGCCAACAGGTCGAGCGAATAAAGCCAGTGCGCGAGCCATGTCAGGGCCGCGAACGCAGCCAATGAGGCTAGCACGCACACCGCCAAATGCCGGGTTCGCGCCACGAGTTTGTCGGTCGATTCCGCGACAAAGAAATCCGCGAGCGTCCACAGTGCGGCCAAGAACGCGACCGGCAGCATCGCGAGACTCATCAGCATGCCGCCAAACATCACGACTCCAGCCAGCAGTCCGAAAAACCAGGAGCGATGCGACCACGCTCGGCCCCACGTCGCCAGAAACAGCGTTCCGCAGAACGGCAGCCACAAATCTGACACCGGATGAAAGACAGCCAGCGCCGGGATCAGCGGCCAAAAACAGACGACGCGCCAAGCGGTCTCGCGTCCACAGGTGCGACGCAGCAGACAGAACAACGGTGCGACCGTGCTCATCGCGGCGACCGCAGCTAACAACCCAGAAAGCCACAACGCCGCGCGGTCCACATCCGTCACTTCGGTCGGCGTCCCCACGCTCCCTTCTGCGAGAACCTTCAAGCTCTCACGCACCGAATCGGGTTGATACTGCAACAGCCAAGTTTGCACCTTCGGCGAGCGATCCACGAAATCAATGATCGACTTGTGCAGCAGAATCAAACCGGGAGGATGCGTGCCGAAGTGCAGAACGTCTCCCTCTTTCATCCGCTCGGCGTAACTGGCGAGATACTTTTTTTTGTCCGTCATCCCGAACCGAGCTTCTCGGTAGTACCCCTGCGTTCCGGGATACCACACAACCCACGGCACCTTCGACAGGCGATGCGGCTCCGGCGGGATTTCCTGAATGACTCCATGCCACGTCGCGCCGATTAAGATCAACGCTCCCAGCCAACCAGCCATTTCCCAGCGGCTGGCTTCGAGCACTCGGTGGTCGGCGAACAGGCAGAGCAGCAGATAAACCACCGTCGCGATGCCTGCGATCACTGCGGCAAATTTGACCTCTTGGAGCACTTCCTTGCCGAACGCGATGCGATCCCAGGTCCACTCGCCCGCAACACCCAACGGAATCTCGGTGCCCCACAGCAACCACAGGGTCGCTGCGACACCCGCCAATTGAGCCAACCAAAACAACACCTTCCAGCCGCGCATTATCGCTCCTTCGTTCGTCGGGTCACGTCGTCGGCGTGAATGATAGAGGACGAATAGAACGAATGCGACGAATGAGTTTCAAACCGTAGCACAGGCGGCTCGCCTGTGATTTCGTTTTGGAGAAACGTCACAGGCGAGCCGCCCGTGCTACGAATTCGGCATCACTCGTGAAACGGGAACTTCGCGCCGTCGGTGCGATAGGCGCCGACGCCCCCTTGCTCGCGGCGGCCATGATGCCAGCCGAGCCAGATGCGTTTGTCGAACAGGCGGCCGTGATAGTCCCAGCCCCAGGTGCCTTCGTGGTGACAGCGCGCGTCGCCGAAGAAGTGTGCTCCTCCCCCGACGTGATAACCGCTCTCGTGGCTTCCGGATGGTCTGGCCCACGGAGCCACGCATTGGGGACAGCCGGCACAAACATGCCGAGCAATGCGTCGTGAGACTGCGTCGCCGTCGGCATCTTGTGCCAGGACTTTTCGGGAAGGGATCGAGAAGAACAACATCGCCGTGAAATAGGCAATCACCACAATCGGCCAACTGGTGGTTCGTTGACGGACTTTGGCGCTGACGAGTTGTTGCGCTCTACTCGCAAGCTGGCCGCTTGCGGCTACGGAGATCGAATCCATGATGCGGCCACCTCATGCGAAGGGATTGCGGTTGAACTTCTGGTACGGCAAACGAACTCCGCGGACGAAGAACTGATCGGCTCGCAGATCACTGGGCGCGCGGAAGCCGTCTACGCCGAAGAACGTCACCACGTCATCTTGATCGACGCCATCGCCGCTGATCCCAAATCCGCCGACCAGTGCCGTCGATTTGTAAAGAGGCGCACTGCCGGGAAAGAAAACGATGCCGTTTTGATTGGCGATATTGTTCGGGTCGCGGAAGTTGCTGCCAGGATTGAAAGCATCAAAGCCCATGACCGACTGGAAGTCGGTGTAGGGTTGAGGCGCGCCCGCGTTCTCGACCGCTCCGTTGTTTTTCGACACACGTCTGGACTTCAACAGATCGTTCTTGAAGCCTGGGTCGTTCAGGATGGAGAAGTCTCCCTGTTTGGAGCCATCAACTCCTTGTGGATAGCGTGGCTCGGCCAAGAAGCGGAACGTGCGGTTCGTGAATGCGGTTTCCGTGGGCACATCCGCGATGCCATTATTGTTGTCATCCACTTGGTCGATCGCAGCGATCGCGGTGCTGGCGTAGTACGCCGTGTTGCGTGCCTTGGCCACGGCAACGTCGATCGAAAAGATCGTCGAATCATGCATGCGGTACAGTCCCAGCACATTGCCCGCTTCGTCGGCGACGGCCAGGACCATGCGCGAACGAGCGCCTGGAATTGTCGTCGGGGTGCCAGTGACTTTATTCACTTTGAGCCGGATCGCCGCGCGCACGTCTTCGGCAGCGTCGATCCCTTGGTTGATGATCGTTTCGACATCGGCGGCCGTGAGCTTGTTCGGACCACCGACGAGCGCGTCACGCGGTTCGACCAACCAACCTTCAGGAACCTCCGCGCCGGCCAGCGCTGTCACTGCGGGGTTGAGTGTGACTTGTTGATCGCTTCCGGTGTTCTCGCCAACTCCCAGCCTTCGTCCGACAGCCAGAACTTGTTTTACTCCCGCGGGTCCAGGCGTCGGCCCGATGATTTGCAGCGTGATTCCAACCAGATCAATGCGGCCGAATGGCAGGACAAACGGAACCGCGGGAACGACGTTGCCGCTGGCATCCGTCAGAGCACCGATCACCGCTTTGACTCCCCCGCCCTTCGCACCTCCGGCCGCAGCCAGGGCGATATATTCCGCCTCCAGCACTTTGGGAGCGTTTGTCCGTTGACTCTGTGACTGACCGATTCCCGCGACGAAACCTTGCTCGAACGTCGCGTCGCCGATACGGCCAGGGCCAGCTCCGTCGGGATCGGTCGTGCCGGGAAAGAACACTCCGATCCCGCCGACGACATCGAATCCGCGATACAGTGGAATTCCGCCGGGCAAGGTCGCGATCCCGCGTGACTGGGCTGTCAGCAGGCGACCAGAAACGAAGCCATAACTTTCCGGAGCCGCGATCTCTTTGCCGGCCGCATACGGCGCGTTGAAGCGGCTGGACAACAGAATGTCGTCCGCCGTTCCTTTGATGAAGTCCGCGCCCGGATGCACGATGCTGTCGCGGTTGGTGTGCTCGATACCGAACAAGTCGACTTGCGGCGTGTGAGCGATCGCTGGCGGGAAGTGTCCGCCAATCCCGACGGGAGCCACGAAGCCGGGGCCGCGATACGTCGGGTCCAAGATTGGATCGGCGTTCGGGTCCGATTGCATCTCGCGTTGTGTGATTGTGGTTTGGCTGATGAATCGCACGGTTCGTGATGTCAGCGGTCCGACCGTCGGCGTCGGTTTCCCGGTCGCCGGGGGCAGCCCGGTTTCCGGGTCGATGCGTGAATCGGCAGTCCCGTTCGCGAAGAATGCACCGGTGCGGGCCTTCGCCACCGCGCCGTCAATCGCGAACACCAGCGTCTTTTCCTCGTCGCTGCCAGGATCGATGATCCCATTTCCGTTCCCGCCATTGACCGGGGCATCGATCCCGATGTCGGGGATCAAGTCCCCGTTCGTGTCCTTTCCGATGACCGACTGCTCGACACGGACACCCAGAATTTGTCCGCCCCGGTCCACCACCGCGATGATGGCATCCTCCGTACTGGTGGCGACGGCCGCACGATCCAACAGTGTCTCGACCTCAGCCGCACTGATTTGAGTGACGGTCAGCAATTGTCGTGGCTCAAGACCTTCTGCCTGCCAAGCCTGTCGATGTTGAGAGCTGCGGCGACGGCGATGTATCGGAAAGAACATCAGCGAAAATCCTTATTCCCCAAAAATCCTGGAACTTACATCTGTTTAGGCGATTTATTTGACCTGGATACCCAAAGACGCCTGAATTCTGTCGCTTCCACGATCAGTACGCCGACCGATTTCTCTTTCATCGGGCGTTAGAACCGGTCAGAACAGGTTGATTTGGATTTGTCGGCACGACCGATATCAGCGGCACAGTGATCTCGGTCGGCACAACCGGCCGGCTGAGACAATTTGTGAACAACATCGCCACGAAACGAGACTCGGCGTGCCGCGTGATTCCACACTAAACCGACGCGCCAGCGAGGGCGAACGCTTCGTTGCCTTCCGTCGCGACGAGAGTCGCCGAAGCGCTCGCCCTCGCGCGAAGGGGTCGGGAGTCTTTTTCAGGT
>JAYVSP010000048.1:0-11986 GCA_043775215.1 Planctomyces sp.
TTTTAGGATCAAGCTCTTCGCCGTCATCTTCTGGCTCTGGCCGGTCATGGTTTTCTAGGTCAAATTCAACTCCAGCGTGATCCTTTTTGTCTTCGATGATGTCGATTGCTTGCCGCTGCGCGATCCGCATGAACCACGACTTTAGCGACCCCTGCTGTGGGTCGAACTTGTCCGCGTACTTCCATGCGCGAGCACCCGCTTGGGTAATCGCAGCGTCAATATCAAGCTCGCAGAGCGTGTCCCCGTAGTGCTTGGTCAAATAGCCCTTGGTCTTTGGTCCGTAATTCTCAAGCAATCGGACCAGACCGTCTTCGTCCTGGTCCAGAATTCTCAGGATCAGCGTCTCGTCATCATCCAATGAAGTTGATTGCTTCGTCATTCCAGCCATCCGCGCTCATTCCCACTACCCCGGCACCTTAACCAGCGTATCAATCGACCAAAAAAAATCCGATCCAGTTAAGGGGGACGGGTAGTGAGAGTGCGAATGGCAATCAACGTGGCTGCCAATCAAGAAATGACGAGTCCGAGCCGCGAAGAATCGGACTTTTCAGAAAACCAATTCGCCCCATAATGGTCGCGACGGGTTGGCTCTCTGGCCGTTGTGGTCAAGCGATCCGCAGGGACGTGGAAAAAGGAGCAATCGGATGCGAACGCCAGTCACCGCCTCGTCGAACCACGCGCTTGATGCGCTACTCGAACTCATCTGCGCTCGCATTCAGCTTTCAGAGTCGCAGGACCAAGCTGCCCGCCAACATTATGGGGCGGTCGCGAGCTGGCTTTCGAGAGAAGGCAGTCCCGTCAGGTTGTTCAATCCGCACATTTTTCCGCAGGGATCGCAGAGGCTAGGGACGACTACAAGGCCATTGCGGAAAAATGAATTTGATCTTGATGCAATTTGTCGGCTCGATATCCGCACTCCGTCGCATCCGGGTGCTGTTTATCGCCTGATATGGGATCGGATCGCGGCAAATGAAATTTACCGTCCGATGATGAAGCGACTGCCGCGTTGCATTCGGTTGGAATATAGCGGGGATTTTCACTTAGACATCGCTCCCGCCGTGCCTGATCTTGAGGCCGGCGGTACTTGTCTGTTCGTTCCTGACCTTGATGCCGATTTGGCCCTGGACCATCCGCGAAACGATAACTGGAAGCCTACCAATCCGCAGGGACACGGGGACTGGTTCGACGATCAATGCCGCCAAGAGATGGTGGTTGTCAACAAATACGCGCGTGCTCAAGTCGATCCCGTTCCGGAGAAGGAACCGATTCACGCGAAGCCAGCACTCAAGCGGAGCGTGCAACTCATCAAGCGGTGGCGCGACGTCGAATACAAGGATCGTTCCTCACTGACACCACCGTCGATCATCTTGACGACCTTGAGCGGTCATCTTTATGGGCGACAGTCACTTTGCACCGACGCCCTGCGGACAATTCTTGATAAAACCGTGCAATGGATTGAGAGCGGGCGTCCGATCCGATTGACGAATCCTGCCCACGATGGCGAGAACATCTGTGAAAAATGGGACAATGATCCGGATAGCTACCGCGATTTCTGTTTTTCCGTGACAGCATTTCGGGATCGTTGGCATCGGCTGCTCGCCACAAGGGGCATCCACGAAATCGAAGAGCAGTTGTCTGAACTATTCGACGAAGCACCGGTTCAATGGGCGATCAACAAATTTGCCGAGAGCCGAGTGGTGAAGCCGCGAGAGGATCGGTTGCTCCGTGTCGATCGCGGGACAGGCGGTGTCAGTATGACTTCCGCCGCCAGCAGCTTGGCAATTCCCCCAAACACTTTCTTTGGGGACCGCTAAATGTTTCGAGTGCGAACGATTGGACTTCGCGAACAGGCGGCTTACATGCGCTTGTGGTGGCCGTCATTTATTACGCGAGTGAAGGGGCCGACTCTGATTTCCGAAGGCGAATTGTGCCCGGACGAGTTGTGTTCAACGTACCACGTACAGGTCAAACTTCGCGGCGGTGATTCACCGGAAGTGCGAGTTCTGCAACCGGCACTCTTCCCGCGTCCGAATGAAACTCGAATTCCGCACATGTACGATCAAGAGCGACTCTGTCTTCACCTTCCCGGCTCCGGCGAGTGGACGGCGGACAAGTCGATTGCCGCGACCATCGTACCGTGGACTTCGCTTTGGCTTTACTTTTATGAGGTCTGGCACGCAACCGGTGAGTGGTTAGGCGGTGGTGTTGAGCCTGAGACGAAGCCTCCAATTCGCCGTGAGCGTGAGAAGCATGAACGACCAAGACGAGCAAAGTAGCAAGCAGAAGCCGTTCCGGATTCTGGCCTTGGATGGCGGTGGAATTCGCGGCGCTTTCACTGCCGCATTTCTTGCGGGAATTGAAGATCATCTCCAATGTCGAATCTGCGACTATTTCGATCTCGTGGCCGGCACATCGACCGGCGGCATCATCGCTGCGGCTCTTGCTGCCGGTGAACCGGTACAGCGAATTGTGGAATTTTACCGCCAGCGTGGCCCCGCAATCTTTCAGCGTCCAATACGGAACAAGTCGATTGGGGGGCGAATCCGTGACAAAGTTCTTGGTCACATCTTCCCAAACTCCGGAGTTGATTACGATTGGCTTGTGGCACCGAAGTACGAAGCAACCGCGTTGAGGTCAGCACTTGAAGAGGTCTTCGCCGACAGAACGATAGAGGGGTTGAATTGCTGCCGTGCGGTCATTCCGTCCGTCGATTTGACAAGAGGGCAAACGGTGGTGTTCAAGACACCTCATTTGCCCGGCTTGGTTCGCGACCGGCGGCTGCGAATTGTTGACGTGTTGCTCACAACGACTGCGGCCCCAACCTACTTCCCCCATGCCTCCATTGGCGAGGGAAGCGCGTATGTTGACGGGGGCCTTTGGGCGAACAACCCCACAATGGTTGCGGTCGCTGAGGCTCTGCGGATTGGGAGCGTGTGCGTTCGACCAGAAGTTGATCCGAAATTCGACCTCGACGGAATCACTGTATTGTCCGTTGGAACCGGTCAGACGCGGTACGTCGCACGGCCGCCAGCGGGTGGCGGTGGAATCGTGTGGTGGCTCGTCCCACTCATTGAAATCATGTCGTCATCGCAAGCGCAGGGAGTCCACTTTCAAAGTCAGTATGTATTGCGCGATCGGTACTGCCGAGTCGATTTTGAAGTTCCTGGCAATTCGTGGAAGTTAGATTCTGCGGAGATCGTCGATCAACTCATCCACATTGGAGCCGAGAAAGCAGTTGAACGATTAGACGAAGTCCGAAGGTTCTTCTCAGCCGGTCGAACGACGCCATTCGTCGGATTTCCGATTGAACATGCCTGACGCTGAACTCAGATATGCCCAAACGAGAATTGCTAACTTCCCGAATCCAATTCGATCCATGCCAACAACCGCCACGAAAGCGTTACCGACTCCGACAGCAAGCCCTTGTGAGCCAAGTCGCGGCGGAGCATTTCGGGGATTGTTGTGCTGACAAACGTGGTGCGATCGCCGGAAGTGAAAACCGATGATGACGCGGGCTTGAGATTGCGAAGCGAATCGGTCAATCGCTCTATGCGGGGGCAGCGATTGCCTTGATGGTCGAGGCCGACGGGGACGATCCGCTGCATGAAGCGTTGGTCGGCGTCTTGAAGAAGAATGTGCCAAACGGTGAGAACGCCCCTCTGGTCTGCTCCGTCCGGTGGCGATGCGATCCATGCTCTTGCGGGGGCTTTAAGTTGTCGGTCGTCATCAAGAAACTGTTTGACGAGCGGGTGCTCAAGGCCGAGAAGATTCAGGTTCTCATCTTCCTTCGCGGCTTCGCGGTTGGTCGTGATGCGGAGCGGCGGTTGACCGTTTATCGCAACCTCGAAGTGCGTGTCGGAGACTCGCGAGAACTTGCCGCCTGCGCGCGACACCGTGGCTTGGAAGTACCGCGTGAGACGAGCCATCCCTTGGCCGCCGTCGTCCATTTGCTGATAGTCGTCCAGGCGGAAACCGTCTAGGTCTTGGAAGAGTTCATGTACGACCTTTCTCTCGGTGCGGGCGTTGTCGATCGCGACTTCCAATTCTTGGCGAGTCCGAACCAAACGCGGGTCGCGGACGGCCTCTTGATACAGCTTGTCGTAGGACAACCGCTCGGAAAGCTGGCCGAGAATCTGGCCTCGCAGGTCTTCGGCCACTTGCCCCAACTCATCCACTTTGCCGAGCGTCTTGGCGATCTCCAACAGCTTCTCTTCCAACAGCAAATAAATCTGACCCTCAATCGTGTCATCCGAGACGACGTTGTAAACCTGAGCGGTGTGTTGCTGGCCGTAGCGATGAATCCGCCCGATGCGTTGTTCCAAGTCCATCGGGTTCCACGGCAAGTCGTGATTGAACAGCACACGAGCGAATTGCAGATTGATGCCCTCGCGCCCGGCGGCTGTGCAAATCAGGACGCGAGGGCCATCGGGCCGTTTGAATCGACGTTCGGCGGCGAGCTTGGCTCCGTGGTCGCCACCTTTCAGCACGTCCACGCCAGCGTTGGGGAAACGTGAATCAATCGCGGCCTTCAAAGAATCAACGCTGCCCAAGTACGTCGTGAAGACGACGATTTTTTCTCCGGGATGAACAGCCCACAAGTCGCCCAGCGCTCGCAGCAATTCCTGTGTTTTGCTCTCGTCGCCCGGCGGAATCAAATTCAGCAATTCGCGGATGCGTTGCCGCTCGGCCGGAAGTGCGACGGCCACGAGCATCGCGGCGGAGTCTTCATCGGCGGCGGCTTGAACTTCACCGTCGTCCTCTTCCTTTTCCACTTTCTCGCCCAACTTGCGGAGAAGTTTGAAGCGAGCGTCCGCCAGCAATCGTTCGACCTGAGCACGTCCCAACGAATCTTCCGGGAGATGGTGCATCGCGTGGAGCAATCCACGGGCATCCGACAACGCTCGCTCGCGACCATCCACGTCAAGGTTTTGGTCGCAGACAATCGCCTCGTGAATCGTGAGGCTCAGCAATCTTCGGCGGAGCGTTGCGCTGACAGCGGCGAAGCTCGACGCGGCGATCTTCTGAAAAATCGTCATCACGAAACCGAGTGCCCGGCCTTGGTTGCCAGCGGCCTCGGCGAGGTTATAGCCGTCTCGCAAATAGTCGAGAAGCGCTTCGTAGAAGCTCCCTTCCGGCGGTGACAGGTGAAACGCTTGAGTATGCACTTGCCGACGCGCGAACAACGGATCGCCCTGCGAATCACAAGCATCGGCCTGAGTGCGCCGAAAGACGACGGAGTTGAGTCGATACCGGTTTTGGAGCATGTCTTGCGTGTTGAGAAACAACGACGGGTTCAGCAATCGAATCAGCATCCAGAACCGAAAGTGGTCTCCCTGATGCGGTGTGGCGGACAGCAGCAACAAGTCGCGGCTATGGTCGCGAAGTGCTTCCGCCAATTTGAAGTTCTGAGTCTTCGAGACTTTTGCTCCGACTTGAGACGCGGTCAGGTGATGAGCTTCATCGAACACTATGAGATCCCAGCGCGGAGCATCCAAGATTCTTCGCAAGCGAGTGGGACGCTTGAGCGTGTCGATGCTGGCGATCAGGCGGTTGTGCTTGGCGAAGGCGTTCGATTTGCGATCGGTCACGTCTCCTTCGCTGCCAAAGACCTCGAAGTCGAGATGAAACGTGTCGTTCAACTCGCGACGCCAGTTGTTGACCAATCCAGCCGGGACGACCATCAAGGCGCGTGTCAGTTCACCGCGCGAAGCCAACTCACGCAACACCAATGCCGTCTCGATGGTCTTGCCCAGCCCCACGGCGTCGGCAACCAAAAATCTTCGCGGCGATGCGTTCGCGATGCGGTACGTCGGAACGATCTGATGCGGCAGCAAGTCCACCTTGGCGGCGGTCAGCGTGGCCGCGTTCTCCAGCAACGGAAGTTGCTCGGCTTCAATCGCGAGCCACAGTCGATCAAGCGCTTCGCGAGTCGCGGGGTGGACGTTGGCGATCACTTCCTCGTCCCACGTCAACGCCCGCGTGAGTGCCGAGACGGAGACTTGGCGTTCGCCGTGTTTCTGGAAGAAGATGCGAGCGTAACCGCTTGGCTCCTGGCCGATGAAAACGCCGGTTCCCAATTCGGGATGCGTGACGCGGGAGCCGGCAGTCCAATCAGGAGAGGTGTTTGACATGAAAACCACCGATCGCCCCTTCAGCCGTCAGCTTGAAGACTCCCGTGCCGGTGGCCGCTCCATTCCAAACCGCCCGCGTGAGACACAACTTGGTCTCTCTGTCCGATCCTTTGCCGAAGTACACCAAGTCGTCCGCCTCGTTCAGTTGAAAAAGTTTGCCGGGGCCATCCACGGTGCGGCGGACCATCCAGGTGTCTTTCGACAACTCTTGCTCCAGATTCACGCCGCTGTTCGGCATGGCCCCGCCGATCAGGAAGTGAGCTTGGTCGATTTCGGTTTTCATTTCCTTGCGAGGGCGTTTGCGGAAGTGTTCGTAGCGTTGGTCAATCGGGAGCGCGGTGGCCTTGCGGTTCCGTTCCTCGACCCAGCTCCGACTCTTGAAGTCCTTGAGTTGGATCGTCGTGCTGAAGAGGCTCTTATCGACTTCATCGACCGTGCGCGTCGCTTTCGTCGTGAAGAGCCGCAGGTATTGGTAGGCGATCGGCGGGATGATGGAAGGGGGCAAGTCCGCAGCATTCGACGAGCCTTCATCCAGCAATTGATTGATGCCGCCCAGCGCGACACGAAGTTCAAGTGGTTCGTCGTTGGACGTGAAGACCTGGCCGTAGTGACGGCTGTAGAACTCCAATGCTTTGCCGCGCAGGATCACGCGGATGTCGGCTTCGGAGAGTTCCCTGGCTCGATAGGTTGCGAGCAATTCCTTGAGCCGCAACATCTCTGCTTTGACCCACTGTCGCATCTTGGCCCAACTCACGGGCGTCGGTTCGGCGAGTCGTTTGCGGCAGACGTGAATGATGTCGTACTCGGTCCCCTTCGCACCGAACTGGCCACCTTCTCCCTTTTGTTCGTCGCTGGCGATGGGGAAGGTCTGTTCCAAGAGGAATCCGGCGTCGAAGAGACTTTCCAAAACGATGGCCCATTGAGCCGTTTCGCTGTGATGGAAGGTGAAGGCCAACAAGCCGCCGTCCTTAAGCACGCGGCACGACTCAGTCCAGCACGCGGTCAGCCGAACCTTGTAGTATTCGTTGGCCTCGTCTTCGGCGAGCAACCGAGGGGCCAAGGCTTCCTGAGCGTTGGGAGTCTTCGTCGCCTCGAAGAGTTCGGGATACTCGTGACGCAACGGCAGCCGCAACCAAGCGTGGAAGAAGTTCGACAGGTCTGAATAAAAGATGTTGTCGCAGAAGGGCAGATCGGTGATGTGCAGTTCGCGTGAGCCTTCAGGTTACTCTGTCAATGGTGCAACATGGTGTCCCAAACCACGGACACGCTGAAGAAACATGTCCCGCACGGTCATGTCTAGTGAGTGATTGCTCGTCATCGAATGTATTCCTACCTGCTGCGTCTTAATCTGTTGCGAACTTTTGACCGAGTGCTTTTGCGCCACAGTCGAGAGCCATTAGAGTGCCTCCAGCGTGACCGAACCAAGCCTTAAGCTCTGGGCTGAGGAAACTCAGTCGGCCACGCTTTTCTTTTTAGCAAACCCACGGCATTCAACGCCGCTGGATCAATCCCTGAGGACGTGGAAGTTCGATGGTTCAATCAATGTCGCTTTCTTGCCGGTCTTCTCCAGGACGCCCGTGATCTCGATGGAATGACCGTCCAAGTGAGCTTGCACGGCGATTCGATAATCGGCGAGATTGAGTTTCACTTCGACACGCATGGGGCTGGCAGAGTTTTCGAGACGAACTGTGACGGTCGGCGATCCCGCCCCCGACTGCGGCGGGTCTTCGGCGGCCAGCTTCACGACCTTGCCACGCCACGATTGCCGCGTCCTCGTTGGTCCCGCGCGGAACGCTCGGCCAATCGCCGCGATGGTTTCATAGGACCGGCGATCAAACGACACTGCGGTTTCGCGCTGCTGGTCGGGCAGTGGCCAGGCCGGACTCCAGACCGCCTGGAGATCAACGGTCGCATCATCCGCCTGTGGCTTCATCCGCAGCAATGCGTCGCAAATGTTGGCATTCAGCCGGTGAGTTCCCGGTTCCGTGAGCGTCGCGATATCGCCTCGGTCATGCGCCTGGCGTGTTTCCACGAGTCCCCGCATCAAGCCCAACAAGATTCTCCGTTCTCTGGGATAAGCAAACGACTGTTGCTGCTCCGGCGACGCGGGAGGCGGCAGCGGCGCTTCGACGGTCACACGAAAACTGCCGGGAGCGGTTCCGGACAATCGACACTGGCTCGCAAACTGGACCGCCTCCTTGAACGCTTTCGGAAAGAAGTCGCGCGGTTCCTTCTCCGCGCACGCAGCGAACGTCAGCAAGTTCTTGACGGCGTCAAAGAACTCCGCCGCGAATCCCAACAACAACGTGCCGGAACGCATTTCGGCCGTTTGCAACCGCACATGCAGCTTGTCGCACGTCGGCGTGAGAATGTCTTGCAGGACATCGCTTGGGTCGCGTTCTTCCCATTGGCTCAGGGATCGAACGACGTTCTCGATCCTGTCTCGATAGTCGCTCTGGTTTTCCGAGGAAGGCGTCAAGAGACTGAATCCCGGAACCGTCTCACTCGGAGCGACGAACTTGAGGTCTTGAGGTCGCTTGAATGGTTCCTGGCTCCAGCCGCGCGAGTTCAAATACGCCAGCAGGTCAGACACGCGAACGTCCGGCTGAGGATGTCTTGAATGGGTGGTGAGAGCGTTCATAGTTCGTCTCCATTTTTACGCCGTTCCATCAGCGTCCGCAAAGCATTCACATCGAACAAATTGATTCGTGGGATGCGAATTCGAATCGTTGCCGTGTTGCTGGTCGCCGGTTGTCCTTTCAAAGAACACCAGTAGGCACAACGGCGAAGAATGAGTTGCTCCTCGCTGATACTCAGCCAATCACGATCGTCATCCGGCAGAACCAACAGCACAAGAAATCGAGGTTCCCCGGCGTCCTGGTCCCGCAAGTCATTGTAGGCCTTCACATCCAGATCGTAGGCCACCGTCGCGTCTTCAATCATCACGTTGGTCGTACTCTTGGCCTGAAAGCCGAGAACGAAGCCCGATTCGATGTATCGAGGAATGGTTTGGTCGCCCGATTGGTCCATTCGCACCGACACGTCCAGCACCTTGACATCGATGCCGTAATCAAATTCCGAACGAGAGCACATCATTCCGCATCGGCCGGCGATCGCCTGAATGTAGGCTCTCGACAATGATTCCATTTGATGATTGAGCGTGATCAAGATGCGTTCCATCACTGTGGCTTTAGTGAGCTGATAGTTTAACAAACGGCTCGACCCTCGCAGCGTGCCGAGATCAACAAATTGCGGTCGGCGTAAAGGTTTGCGGATTCGGCAGTCGGTAACAGGAACCGAACCATATTCCGGTTCTGCGAAACGTGCTCGACCAACCAAGGGCCGAGAGTTTCGTTCGGCGACTGCGGAGCAATTGGCAAAACGATCAAGACGGGCTTGCCTCGCTCGGTCCAACCGGCTGGCTGGTCAGGTTGCAGCAGATTCGCCCGCGGAGCAGTTTCCCAATTCGGATCGAGCACAACTGGTAGCGAAGGTGGTTCGCTCGTTCCGTCGGGCGTCTTCAACAAGTAATTGAGAACCTGTTTGAGATACTCCTGGTCGCGCCGCACCGGCAACAATCCTGCGGCCGTGGGATACGTGATCTCCAGAAGTTCGGTCGCATCCTTCCGCTGTGTCCAACCGGTATTCTCGCCGTTAGACAATTCAATGGCGGTGGCCCGCATGAACGGAGTCTGGAATTCCTGTCGTAACTGAAGTGCTGGCATCTTTGTCTTCCGTCTCACAGTCATTCTGTCAGGTCGTTGCCGAACACTCCACTCGCAAAACCCAATGCTTGCAAGTCAGACACCGTTTGCGGAATTGATCGGTGACTCCACCGGCAAATCACTCAATCCACCTGAGAAACCCTATCAAGGTTGCGTCGATCTCGAAAGCAGCCTGAATCCTACCAGTCGTCGTGAAATGAATTCGCGAAATGCCGGATGCGATGCTCAAACGAGACGCAACTGCGTGGTTGCGGCCGAAGCGAATCTCGTGATGCGGGCGGTTCTTCGATTTGTTGTGTTCCGATTTTGTGGTGATTGCGATTCCGTCGATGCAAAAGTTGTTTCGACAGGATCGTAAGTACGACGAAAGCACTGGCCTGACAACCAGCGACTTCAATCAAGGCGTCATGGAAATTCGCTTGCCAGCGAGTTTCGCAAACTCCTGGTTTGCTTCAATCCCGATGAATTGTCGACCACTTTCCGCAGCGGCAACGCCGGTGGTGCCGGAGCCGTTGAACGGGTCGATGACGAGATCGCCGGCCTGGCTGGCGCAGAGCACGATGGGACGAACGAGGGCAAGTGGGAGTTGGGTGGGGAAGTCGGGAAGGCGTTCGCGGCTGTTTTCGACGAGACGCGGGATGCACCAGACGTTGTCCCAGAGTTTGCCGTGCGGGTTGGCTCGTGGGTCGGCGTATTTGGATTGGCGGTCGGAGGGCCGCGAGACGGCATCGGGGTTGAAGACGAAGCGGCGCGGGTTTTTGACGCAGTAGAAAATGTGCCGCGAGCAACGGTTGAAATTGTTCGTGCAGTTCACGCCGAAGGTCTCGTACCACTTGATCCACGAGCGACGATGCAGGCCGGCTTCGCGGAGCAAAAGGCCGAAGTGGTCGGCGTACTCGTCGGAGATCATCACCCACAGACTGCCGTCATCGGTCAGCACTCGGACGCACGCTTTGATCCAGCGGCGGCACCATGCGAGGTACGCTTCGTCGGCAAGCGAATCCGCTTTGCGACCTGAGCCGTAGTCGATGCCTTGGTTATACGGCGGATCGGCGAAGGCGAGTTTAGCCGTTCCCGGTTTCAGCTTCGCCAGTTCCTCGACGCAGTCTCCGCAACGGATCTCCCAATTCGATGCGTCATGACGCGGACGAGCGGCTTTCGACAAGCGGCGTTGCTCTTGGCGTTTCGATTCGCGGTCGGCTTCTCGTTTGGCGACGGTCAGCCGTTGTGCTCCGGCTTTGACTTGTTCCATAGAGTTTCGGAGCGACCTGTTTCAGTTGCTGAGCTGCACGGATTCGGCGTTCCGAGACGCGATAGGCCACGGCCACGGTGCCGCGAGAAGTCTTCGGCGGCGGTTGCTTCCCGACCGACGTGATCGGCAAGCTATCGCTCGGCTTCGCCCGGCCGCGACCGCCGGTCAGTCCACGTTCCCGTATGGCGAACTGGCTCAGAATCTCCATCTCTTCCCGTGCGAGACACGCTCGTTGGTCGTCGGTTAGGTGACGGCGCTTGGTGGCCGCTCGCAACATGTAGAGGACGGGATCGTCGCCATTCAGCGGCGCGCGGATCACGGGGACTTGTTCGATGCCCAGTTGCTTGGCCGCCAGATAGCGGCTCCTGCCATCGACGATGACGCTCCCGTCGATGATCTCGATGGGAACGCGAATTCCTCGTTCGGCAATGTCCGCTCGAAACTCCGCCTCTTGCTCCAGCGGCATCCGGGGAACGCGGTTCGCTTCGGGATGAAGACGCAGTGATTTCAGGGACACAAGTTTCATTGGGAGTTTGATGCAAAATCAAGCAGCGCGGATTCGCAAACCAGAAACGCCATTCAGCGCAAGGGGGAGAGAGGCCAGTGGTGCCGCACTCCAAATCCTTTCTTGTTGATGACTGTCGAATTGACGGAATCTCGACGGTTAGTAACGATCTTCACCGCCTTGATCGCCGTTCTCGCTGTGGCCGTTTCCATTCGAGCGTTCCGCAGCTTGCTCGAAGATCCATGTGTGGGCTTGGTCGCAGACTTTGGCCACGAGGGGCAAGTCGTCGCGGCCAAAGCTGGTCGAATCCTTCCAATCGTTGCCGTCCTTGTAGAGCCGAGTAATGGTCACGTTGTGGCGTGGACCGTTCTCC
>JAYVSP010000049.1:0-12901 GCA_043775215.1 Planctomyces sp.
GCTGGTGGTGGTGACTTTGCCTTCGTAGATCCAGTCGCCGTTGTTTTGAATCGTGTAGGTCTGGGTCGGATTGGCGAGGCTTTGGTATGTTTCGTCGACGCGGCAGCCGTTGTGGATGTTGACCGTGCGAGTCATGTTGATCGACATCGGGCCGCTCACCGCAGGCTCGGCATCGGGACTGAGCGTGAGGTTGACGTTGAAGCTGACCGAGGCGTTGATCGTTTCCGAATTGTTGAAGAATCTTTCTCTACTGCTGGCGATCAAGGCATACCCGTCGGGAGGCAACGCATCGAAGCCATAGGTGTAGCTAACGGTATTGGCCATCGTCACCGTGGCATCGACCGCGCCGTCGGCGTCCCCGACAACGCTGGGATCCCAGCCGCTCAGAGCCAAGTTCGCCACCGTGTTGGAATTGCCGCTCAATCGCACACTAATGGCGGTGATCTCAATCCTCGTCATGGGGATCGTCAGCGGGTTGGGTCCCGGTCCCGGTGTCACGACGGTGGACTTGTTGTCGTACTGCAAGAACCGAGTCCCCGATCCATCTGCAGACGCATCAGTCAGCAAGCTGAGCAGTGGGTTGCCCTGCGATGCTCCGCCACCTGGTCCACCACCCGGCCCACCGCCTGGTCCGCCGCCTCCCGATAGTACCCCTGATCCGGAACCGCTCGATCCAGACGAATCGCCCGACGAGCTTCCGGTATTGTCGGGCAAATCGGCGTCATCGAGCGAGATTTCCAAATCGAACTCGGCCCCTGCGGCACCGCCATCGGCTTCGTTCCAACCGACGGACAGATATTCTTTATCTCCGGTGACCGCATCGGAAGTTTGTTCTTCGTAATTAAACTTGTCTTTGACTTTGATATTGGCATCGACGTCGGCGAAGAGATCGACGGTCCCCTTGATGTCCGCTTCCGTGAGTTCCTCGCCGACATCGGTTTCGGCTTCGGCGGTGAACGACGCTCCTTCGGAGTCTGAGGCGGACGATTCGAGGCTGCCGGTCGCCGAGCTTCGCGTTCCGTTGCCACCCAGCGGCGGCGGTGTCGCGGTTCCGTCCATGACGGTGGCCGCATCGGTCGCGGGTGCCCATCCGCGAGACAAAAACGGGGCTCCTCCGTAGGGATGACTGCTCCAGGTCGTCGGCGCTCCCGACGCATCGAGCACGGTGTTCTCGGCGAGAAAATTGTCGTAGCTGCCGGAGAAACTCATGGATTCCGACTTTGATGTGCCACCGGACATCAAGTGCTTCGTCGCCAGCGTCAGATCAGGCCGCTGAAAATTGAATTCGATCATCCCGAAGTTGCGAAACGCATTGAAATTGGAGTTCCCGGCGTACTTCATCTTGTCGACTTTCCCGATGGTGGGGTCGGAATCGTCGGTCGCGTCACCCGCTCCTTTGAGCAGTGTGTCGCTATCGGAAAAAGTAATGACCGAGACGGTGCCAATCGGAACCAGGCCGCTGGGAACACTTATCGCGGCGAATGCGGCTCCGCTGAGTGCGGAGTTCGTCGACAGATGATTCGACGGTCGCGGAAACGCCGCCCGACTGGGAACGCCATAACCATTGCTGACCGTGATCGTGAATGTGGTGACGCGAGACCGCGCGGTCGAACTCCACGGACCCAATCCATTTGGATCACCACTGGATTCGCTGATCGAATACTCCTTCGTCCAAGACTGAGTGATTGTCCAATGCTCGGCATCTACATAAGTCTGTGCCAGCTTGACGGTCATTTGACCGTTGGGCATCGACGTCACCGTGATATTTGAAAACGATCCCGTCCCATCAGGCAGCAGATTCAATAAGTCGCCAACCGACGATTCCGCCGGCAAATGAATGTCGGGAAAAATGATCCCCGCCGGGAGCACAAACGGCTGCCACGCAGGTGTACTGATGCTCGATCCACTGCCACCTGTGGTTGAAGAGCCTGACGACGTACCACTGCTGCCTGACAACGTACCACTGCTGCCTGACAACGTACCGCTGCTACCAGACGACGAGCCACTGCTGCCCGATGATGAGCCAATGTTGTTGGACTCAGTTGAGGAAGACGAGGAACTGCCACTTGATGAACCGGAATTCTCACTGCTCGTCGGCGACGCGCTACTGCCACTGCTTGATGTTTGGGAATTTTGTGAATTTGTTGCGGAAGAGAAGTCAACGGCAACGGGATCGAAAGTCGAACCTCCATTCGTTCCGGAAAGGTAGCCACCAAACGCCGCGTCGATGGAGCTTGTCGATGTCGATGAAGTCGATGGATTCACACTGCTCGCTGAGGAAGAGTTCAGTCCCGGCGTGAAACTTTCGGAAGCGGGCGAACTGGTTGAACCTCCGAAAGCCGATTGCACCATCCCTTGAGCCAACCCTTGTAGGTTCGCGTTTTGATCAAACAACGATCCGGAACTGGAAGAGTTTTGCCCAGGAGCCGACTGCGGAAGCGATGAGGAGTTCGCAGCCAGTGACTGACTGGCGTAGCTCGGATTGAACCCGTTGCTGACGCCGTACGAGGCCACGAGTCCGTCAATCGGAGTCGGATCGACAGAACTGGACGAAGCACTCGATGCCGCACTGGAACTATTGATCGCATTCGTATCCGCGATGAACGAATACATCCCCAATTGAAGGCTCGACTGCGACGACGAAGCGGAGTTCACAGGAGCGGAAGAAGAGTACTGATCAATGATTTGATTGGTGTTGCTCAGAACCGCCTGATATTCGGCGGCCGTCAACAGGATGCGAGCCTCGGCGACTTCAACGGCGGTGGCGGATACTTGGTGCGACTTACGACGTGACCGCCGGCAAAGTCTACGCCCCCCCCCATCTTAATATTCGTGAATTCGCAAACCCGACGACGAAGACCTTGCAACCACGAGAAGCGCGTCATGAGAGAGACTCCTGATTTTTTGGGGAAATGAGATCGTACGCGAAGAAAAGCAAAGTTCTCGATTGGCTTGCGAGCGAATCTAGAAATGCAAATTCGATCTGTCATCCGTAGTTCTACGGATTCTGGAACAATTACGACGAGATTTCGGAAAAATGTTCGAGGGGCTGTTCAGCCGGATGCGAATCGTGGAGCACGTTTTCAACGTGCTTGATTGCTGGAAGCTTGCACTACGAAATCTCGCGGCTGCATGGATAATCGTCTCGGCTTTCCGAATAATGCCCGCCCTCAGAACATGTCCAAGAAGGAATGGGCACTCTTGTGCGACAGAACGCGAGAGGACGAGGAAGAGTGCCTTTTCCAGCCTCCAACAAGCCGGGAGTTCTTTTATGTCACAGCCCGTGGCGACGCCTTCTTCTGAAAGGCTCAGCGAAAATGATGTTCAAGCGATTGATCAATTGCGGGAGGTTTACGCTCGGCTGCGGAAAGAGCTGGGACGCGTGATCGTCGGGCAGCACGACGTCATCGAGCGGCTGGCGATTTGCCTGTTCGCGCGCGGGCACGCTTTGCTGATGGGCGTGCCAGGACTCGCCAAGACTCTGCTGGTCAGCAAACTTGCCGAGACGATGTCGTTGAAGTTCAGCCGCATTCAGTTCACTCCCGACTTAATGCCGATGGACATCACCGGCACCGACATCCTGCAAGACACCGCGGGCGGCAAGCGGGAGTTTGAATTCGTCCATGGGCCGGTCTTCGCCAACATCGTGCTGGCCGATGAAATCAACCGCGCTCCCCCGAAGACGCAGGCCGCAATGCTCGAAGCCATGCAGGAGCACAAAGTGACGGTGATCGGCAAACCGTTCAAACTGGAAGCACCGTTCATCGTCCTGGCTACGCAGAATCCGGTCGAGCAAGAAGGAACTTACCCCTTGCCCGAAGCACAGCTCGACCGGTTCATGTTTCTGATCGAACTGGACTATCCGTCCGAAGAGGAAGAGGTGCGGATCGCTCGCACCACGACAGGGGATGACTTGCCGGAACTCAGCCACTTGCTGCACGCGGAGGACATCATCCGGCATCAACAACTCGTGCGTCGCGTGCCGGTGCCGGATCACATCTATCAATTCGCCGCGCGACTGGTGCGCAAGACTCGCCCAAACGGAGCGACCTCACCGGCCTGGCTGAAGCCGCTCGTCGCGTGGGGCGCCGGACCGCGAGCCGTGCAGTATTTGATTCTGGGCGCGAAAGCCCGCGCGGCGCTGCTGGGGAGCTACATGGTCCGGCTGGAAGACATTCAGGAGGTCGCGGCTCCGGTGCTGACGCATCGCATCATCACGACCTTCGCCGCTCAGGCCGAGGGAATCGACGCCAAGAAAATCGTGCGGCGGCTCATCGAAGAAACAAATGCCGAAACGTAATTGTGGCAATTACCGACTCAATGCCGCAGAGGCTTGGCATGACTGACTTCGATAGCCCCTGGAAAGAAGCGACCGAATTCTATTTCGAGGACTTCTTATCGCTGCTGTTTGCGGAGGTGCATGCGGCAATCGATTGGAGTCGCGGCTATGAATTTCTCGACAAAGAATTGCAGCAGATCGTGCGCGACGCGGAATTGGGACGACGTTACGTCGATAAGTTGGTCAAGGTCTGGCTGAAGAATGGCGACGAGAAGTGGATTCTGATTCACATCGAAATCCAGGGAGACGAAGAGGCGGAGTTCGGTCAGCGGATGTTCGTGTACTACATCCGGCTGTTCGACAAGTACGACCGGCCGGTGGTGAGTCTCGCGGTGCTGGCCGACGAAAACCCCAAGTGGCGGCCCTCACGCTATCAGTCCACATTGTGCGGATGCGCGGTGCGGTTTGAATTTCCGTCGGTCAAACTGCTCGATTTCAGAGATCGCTGGAGCGAACTGGAGCAGAGCCAAAACCGGATTGCCGTGGTCGTCATGGCTCATCTCAAGGCGAAGGAGACGACTCGCGATCCCGCATCGCGTCTGCGCTGGAAAATACAATTGGTGCGCTATTTGTTCGAGCGTGGATGGACTCGACAAGATATCCTGGAATTGTTCCGATTGATCGACTGGCTCATGGTTCTGCCAGACGATCTGGAGCGAGTATTTGCAGCCGACCTCGTCACGATCGAGAAGGAGAAACAAATGCCCTACATCACCAGTTTCGAACGACGAGCGATTGAACAAGGTCTGACGCAAGGTCTGACGCAAGGTCTGTCGCAAGGTCTGTCGCAAGGTCAAATCGAAGGACTGCGGGACACCATTCAGGCGGTCCTGGAAGTGCGCTTTGGCCGAATTGATCCACAGACGCTGGAGGAGTTGAAGGCAATCACCGATATCGCGGCATTGCAATCGGCGCGTGCAGTCGTGCAAACAGTGGAGTCGGTGGGATCGCTCCGCAGCGTTTGGAGTCAGGCGGCCAAATCGTGATCCGGACATTGGGCGCTCGTTGGCACCGCGACACGCGGCGTTATGCGTGATACTGGCGAAATCTGATGCGCATAGGAAAGTCATGTTTCAACAAACTTGGATTGGCGGATTGCTTTGTGCCGGATTGTTGGGCCTGTCGTCAATTCGCGCCGAGGACGAGGTTCTCGTCTTTAGACCTACAGTGCTAGACCGTAGCTGAAGTCGCCAGACTTCAGTTCATTGACCATCAAAACATCTGAATTCTGGCGAATTCAGCTACGACAAATGGGGATCTGGCGCTGTAGGTCTAGGAGTTGTTGACATGTTTGCCGATCGTCGTTCACGCAGTTTTTTGGACACCAGTGCGTTGTCGCGGTTGGCGGCGGTGCCGTTGTTTGCTCGGCGACCGATGCAGGGGAATGTGTCCGGGCGGCATCCCAGTCCGCATCGCGGGGCGAGCGTCGAGTTCGCCGAGTACCGAAAGTACGTCCCCGGCGATGACCTGCGACGGCTCGATTGGCGTGCTTACGGCCGTTCGGACCGCTTCTACGTCAAAGAGTTTGAGGCCGACACGAACCTGCGCTGTTGTTTGGTCGTCGACACCAGCGGCTCGATGGACTTCGGTTCGACCGGCATCACGAAGTTGGAGTACGCGCGCAAAATCGCGGGGTCGCTCGGTTACCTGGCAGTCCAACAAGGAGATGCCGTCGGACTGTCATGCGTCGCGAAAGGGATCGTGCGGAGCATCCCACCGAAACGGAATGCGGCTCATCTGATGACGGTGTTCGACATTCTCGAGCAGACTCAAGCACAAGGCGAAACGCAGCTCGTCTCCGTGCTGCACGAGTTGGCGGAAACGATCCGGCAGCGGGCGTTGATCGTCATCATCTCGGACTTCTTCGTCGAGCCGGAGCTGCTGCGCGGTTGCTTTCAGCATCTGCGCTTCCGCAAGCACGACATTACGGCGATTCAACTGCTCGATCCATTGGAACTGGGCTTCACGTTCCGGCGTCCGATGCGATTCCTGGACATGGAAGGGGGGCCGGCGATTTTCGCGGAACCGAATGATATCGCCGACCGCTATCAAAAGGCGTTGCAGCAGTATCTCGAAGGGCTCAAGCAAGTCGTGCTGGAATCGGCGATTGATTACCACCGAGTCAGCCTCGACGAAAACTACGAGCAAGTTTTGATGCGGTTTTTGGTCGGACGCACGCGATCCAAGGGAGTGCGGTGAGAAACATGGGTATCACAAGCAAACTTTCCGAGAGCGCGAAAAGACTTGCAGTTGAATTCAACGAGCAACAATCTGAGCTTGAAAAAGAAAAGCAAGCTTTGAAGTCACGGCTCAGCGAAGTTAATCGCGAAATTTATTCCATCCGGGCTGGTCAGGATCGACTTCTTCGGTATCAGGCGGAAATAAAGGGAGTCTTTCAATGTCCTCACTGCTGGCTCACGCTTGGACGAAGGTCTGGTCTTCATCCGATGGCGAGTCGTCGGGGTGCGGTGATTTTCAGGTGCCTGAATTGTCAAGCAGAGTTTTGCGAAACATCTTGATGGTTTCTCAATCGCAGCCAACGCGATGGAACACTCCACGGAGCTCTGATTCGGAATCGCAGATGAATTACAGACGTGTCGTTTACAATCCTGCCCCTGAGTTGCGACGAAAAGATTGCTCATGAGTTTCTTACAGCCCTTGCTGCTCGCCGCGCTACCGCTCGCCGCGCTGCCGATTCTGATTCACCTCATCAACCAGCGGCGGTTTCAGACGATTCGCTGGGCGGCGATGATGTTCTTGCTGGCGGCGAACCGGATGTCGCGCGGATACGCGAAGCTGCGGCAGTGGCTGATCATGCTGTTTCGTGTGCTGGCAATTGCCGGGTTGATCTTCGCGATCAGCCGGCCACTGGCGAGCGGTTGGCTCGGACTGACTGCGGGAGGCCGGGCGGACACGACGATCATTCTGCTCGATCGCTCGCCCAGCATGAGGCAACAAGGGCAGGGGACTGTCGGTTCCAAATTGGAGACCGGCCGGCAGCAGTTGGCGCGGACGCTGAATATGCTCGGCTCGTCTCGGTGGGTATTGATCGAGAGCACGTCCAATTTGCCGCGCGAGATTGAATCGCCCGACGCGCTGTTGAGCCTGCCGAACACTGAGCCGGCCAGCGCGTCGGCCGATCTTCCCGCGATGCTGCAAGCGGCTCACGATTACGTTCAAGCGAACAAATCGGGCCGCACCGAGATTTGGATTTGCTCGGACATCCGGCAGAACGACTGGAACGCCGAAAGCGGTCGCTGGGCCACGATCCGCCATTCGTTCCTCGGATTTTCGCAGGGAGTCCGCTTTCATTTGCTGGCGTATCCGCAGGTCGCGGCGGGCAACGTGGCGGTGCGAGTCACCGACGTTCGTCGTCAACAAGGTGGTGACAGTCCAGAGTTGCTCGTGTCGCTGAAGCTCACTCGCGAAGACACTAACCCGACGCGCGAGCGAGGCTCGGATGATTCTCGTCAACGCGATCCCGACGAGGCCTCGCTGGCGCGTCGGGTTAGTGTGCCGATTACGTTCGAGATCGAAGGAGCACGTTCCGAACTGACAGTTGAAATGACCGGAGCACAGTTTGATCTGAAGGATCATCGCATCCCGCTGGAGCGTCACAAAGAACGGGGCTGGGGGAAGGTCTCGATTCCGGCCGATGCGAACTCGGCCGACAACGATTTCTATTTTGTGTTCGATCAGCCGCTCGTGCGGCGGGCGGTGATCGTGGCCGACGACGCGAACGCCGCTCGGCCGCTGCAACTGGCGGCGGCGATTTCGCCCGATCCCGCGCTGCGCTGTTCGGCCGAAGTTATCGGGTTGGAACAACTTCCAACCGTCGAATGGGACACTGTTTCTTTGCTGCTCTGGCAGGCTCCGTTGCCGGACTCCGACGCGACAAAGTCCGTGCAAGCGTTCGTTGATCGCGGCGGCCAGGCGATATTCTTTCCACCGCGGACTCCAAGCGACAACGAGTTCGCGGGAGTGAAGTGGCAATCGTGGACGGAGTCGGCGGACGGAGTCGCGGTTGAAACGTGGCGCGGCGATCAAGACTTGCTCGCTCACACGCAAAGCGGCGCGGCGTTGCCGGTTGGGCCTTTGGAAATCTGGAAGTATTGCAGCTTAGCGGGCGAGCACACTCCGCTGGCAACGTTGAAAGGAGGAGCCTCGTTATTGGCGCGAGTGACGTCGAATCGCGGTGGCGTTTACTTTTGCGCGACAACTCCCGCAGCGGGAGATTCCTCATTCGCCAGCAATGGAGTCGTGTTGTACGTGCTGGTCCAGCGAGCTCTCGCGGCCGGAGCGGCGGTGCTCGGCAACACGCGCCAACTTGTCGCCGGTGATGCGTCGGGCGAGCAACCAACCGTGTGGAAACAAGTCGCGGGCGCAGCGGACGCGCTCTCGACCGACTTCGCGTTTCACGGCGGCGTGTACTCGGCGAACGAGCGGCTGTTGGCCGTCAACCGCGCGATGGCGGAAGATCAAGCTCCCGTCTTGGCGGATGCGCGCGTGAGTGAATTGTTTCAAGGACTCGACTTCACACGTGTCGATGACAAGGCCGGCAACCTCGCCGCGCTGATTCAAGAAATCTGGCGGATATTCCTCGTGGCTATGATCGTCGCCTTGATTGTCGAGGCGGCGCTGTGTCTGCCAAAAATTCAACCTCAGCCCGTCGAGCTTGCCACAGTGGGTCGCGGGAATGCGTTCCTCGCCCCCAGTCCTGCGACGCCATAGACTCAGGCTGGGGTTGGGTGTTTGTTTTTTTTGAAATTGGCAAGCGTCGAGTTCCGTTTGCAAATCACACTTCCTTCCCGCCAATTTAAGAAATCCAAACACCCGACCTCTCATACGTAAACGCGACGGAATTCTTTTGTGAACGCCACTCGCTCGCTCACGTTCTTATGGACTCCCGGATCGCTAGCCGTTTCGGTGGTGGCGGTGTTGGTTGCGGCCGGGTTTTGTGCGGCGGCGTGGCGGCGCTCCGGTTATCGGCCGTCGTTCGGGTTGCTGGAGTTGCTGCGGCTAGTGGTCATCACGCTGGCAGTAGTGATGCTCAATCAACCGGAGTGGGTCGAGGAATTTCGGCCGGAGGAAAAGCCGTCGATCGCCGTGATGTGGGATGCCTCGGCCAGCATGGAGACTCGCGATGTCGTGCCGGCCGGTTCGCCGGGGACATCGCTGGTCACACGTCGCGAGACGATTCTGCCTCTCACCGAAGAGTCGGCTTGGAGCCAGTTGCACGAACGGATGAATGTTGTGCTGCAACCGTTCGCATCACCGCAACCGGGGCGTGGGACCGATCTGCATGACCCGCTGGCTCAGGCTCCGGAGAAGTTCAAGAACCTGATCGGCGTGGTATTGATTTCGGACGGCGACTGGAACGAAGGACTTCCGCCGGTGCAGGCGGCATCGCGGTTGCGGCTGAAGGGAGTGCCGGTCTTCACGGTGCCCGTTGGAAGTCGGACACGGCTTCCAGATCTCGAGTTGCTGAGCCTCGACGCTCCGACATTCGGCATCACCGGCAAGTCGGTGCGGATTCCGTTCACGATCGAAAGCTCGCTGCCGCGCGAGTCGCTCACGACGGTCGTGCTGAAGACGTCCGACGGCGAAGAGGTCACTCGCGAAGTCCGCATCGCCGCGATGGGTCGGACCAGCGATGCCCTGATTTGGAAACCGAAGGGGCCGGGCGATTTCACGCTGACGCTGAATGTCCCCAAACACAGCGACGAAACGCTCACCGACAACAACAAACTGACGACTCCGATCACGATCCGCGAAGAAAAGCTGAAGGTGCTGGTGATCGAATCGTATCCGCGTTGGGAGTACCGCTATCTCCGCAACGCCTTGTCGCGCGATCCGGGCGTGGAGGTGTCGTGTTTGCTTTTTCATCCGGGGCTGAGCAAAGGGGGCGGCGGAAACAAGGACTACATCAAGCAGTTCCCGTCGGGCCTGGATGAGCTGTCGAAGTTTGATGTCGTGTTCCTCGGAGATGTCGGTCTCGATGATGGGCAACTCACGGAGGAACAATGCCGGCTGCTGAAAGGCTTGGTCGAACATCAGGCGAGCGGATTGGTATTCCTGTCCGGCTGGCAAGGCCGGCAGTTTTCGATGCTCGCGACGGACCTGGGCGATCTCAGTCCCGTGCTTCTCGACGAGGGTCAGCCGAGTGGCTGGGGTTCGCGCACGCCGGGGCACTTTGAGCTGACGGAACTCGGCCGCCGCAGTCTGCTCACCAAGTTGGCCGACACGACCGACGACAACATTGAAGTTTGGGAGGATCTTCCGGGCTTTCAGTGGTACGCGCCGGTCGTGCGAGCGAAAGCGGGCAGCGAAGTTCTGGCCGTCCACAAAGACATCTCAAACGAACACGGCCGGCTGCCGCTGCTGGTGACTCGCACGTTCGGAGCGGGCAAGGTGCTCTTCATGGGAACCGACGGCGCGTGGCGCTGGCGCAAAGGGGTCGAAGACAAATACCACTATCGCTTCTGGGGGCAGGTCGTCCGTTGGATGGCGTATCAGCGAAACATGGCGAAAGGAGAAACCATGCGGCTGTATTACTCGCCCGATCAGCCACAGATGCGACAGACGCTCGCGCTGCATGCCAATGTGATGGAAAAAAGCGGCGAGCCGCTCGCGAACGGCGACGTCACTGCGCGCATCGTGGCTCCGTCCGGCAAGGTCGAGACGGTGCGATTCACATCGGCCGGCGACGAGTGGGGCGTCTTCCACAGCCGCTTCACCGCCGAAGAACCGGGCAAGCACGAAGTCACGCTGCTCTGCAAACAGACGAACGCCACTCTGGAAACGTCCTTCTTCGTGCAGGGAGTCGCGGCCGAACGAGTCGGCAAACCGGCTCGCCCCGAAGTGCTGGAAGAGATCGCGCGCGTCACGCGCGGCAAGGTCATCGAGCCGACGAAACTCGAACAAATCGTGCAGTCGTTGGCCAATCTGCCCGAACCGCTGCCGTCGATCCGCCGCGTCCAATTGTGGAGCCACCCCGTCTACGCCGGCACGCTGGTGCTGCTGCTGGGAGTATTTTGGGTGGGGCGCAAGGTGATCGGGTTGATATGATCTTCGACCACAAATCTTGGGCCACGTCCTGTCACTAACTTTTGCGGAGCCGAACATGACTGCCACGGAAATGTTGAGACTGATGAATCGGTCGCGCTTTGAGCGATTTGACATCTACATGAATGATGGCGAGCGACTCACGGTCGAAGAGCCGTTTCAAATCTCGACGTCCCCGAAAAGTGGTTGTTGCACCGTCTACGACGACAAAGGCGAGATGCACATTGTTTCGTTTCGAAACATCACCCGGATTGCGACCGTAGGCGAGTCTTCGCAGTCCGCTTGATCGGGTTGAAATCATCCGCAACCGATCTCACCCGCATTTACCGTGTGGAGAAGCGTCATGAGGATTTTCAACTGCGTTTCGATTCTGATCGTTGTTGCGATCAACGTGATGATGCTGTCGGGACCGGTGGCCGAGGCGGCACCACCCACCGTCATTGACGAGGCACCGGCTCGACTTCAGGGAGTGGAGCCGCGATTGTGGTCTGCGACATTTTCACCGGACGGCAAGTCTCTCGCCGTCACTGCGGGCTGGGAGAATCCCGAGGAGCCAGGGGAACTGGTGATTTGGGATTTGGCGTCTCGCTCGCAGAAACTCATCCGACGGCAGGAGAAGCCGATTCGCAATGCCGTGTTTTCTCCCGACGGCACATTGGTAGCGATTTGTGATTTCGCCGGAAGCACCAAGCTACTGGATTCCGCAACGGGGAAGATAAACGCCGTCCTTCCGCCTCATTCCAAGCTGGTCAATTCCGTGGCGTTTACGGCCGATGGCAAGACGCTCATCGCCGGCAGCATTGATGGCAGCATTACCGTATGGGACGTCGCCGCTGAAAAGGAACAGCACACGTTTTCGTTGCCCGACGAGATGGTCGTGAGCGTGGCAGTCTCGTCCGATGGCCGGTATCTCGGTGCCGTCACTTGGCAGGGTAAGGCTCATTTGTGGGATCTACGCACATGCCAGAAAACTCATGAACTCACGGCCAACAAAGAATTGCCCAATAAGCCTGGAATCGCCGAAGCCATTGCCTTCTCGCCCGATGGGAAAAGTTTCGTCACGGGTTGCTGGGACACATCATTGCAAACCTGGGACACAGTGAGCGGAAAGACCGTTCGCGAGCTGGCGGGGCACAAGTCCTCAGTGCAAAACGCTGTGTACTCCCCATCCGGAACAGTTTTGGCGACGAGCGACGCTCAAGGAACTGTCCGAGGCAGGAAAAGGTGTCAGGCAGGAAAAGGTGTCAGGAACGAATGGCATGTAGTTTAGCTGTAACTCCAGTGTGAGAAATGGTGTAGGAGAAAGAGCGGCCTGCGTGTGATGATTGGCGGTGGGTAACAACCGTTAAGTCATCGAAGGCACGGAGGCCGCTCATGAAAGATCGTACTGGCGAATGGATTCTTGGACAGATCAAGTCGTTTCGAGTCACTTGGAATCAGGCTCCCGCCTTGCCGTTGTCGGAGTGGTTGACGACCGAGACGGTGGCTCGGATGGTG
>JAYVSP010000050.1:0-8436 GCA_043775215.1 Planctomyces sp.
AGATTATTGAGCCGACGGTGAACTTTCCATCCAGCGGAGTGAGGCGACGGATCGCGGTGTCGGATGCAAGCAATGGCGTCGGCGGCGCGGAGAGAGAAAGCGCGTCGCGTGGATGCTGATTGCGGAGCCGGGTCCGAGCGCGGGAGATCGCGATTACGATGTCAACGACGATGGCGTGTTGACCATCGGACGATCAGCAGCAAGAAGTCATTCGGAGCGGCTACGCCACGGGCGGTGGCGAGGTGAGCGGCGCGCGGTGGCCCAAATCCTTGAGCCAGCGGCGGCCGGTCGCGGTGGCCACTTCTTGCAGACGGCTCACCGAGCCGAAGAAGTTGCCGACCAGTTTGTCGCCGGAAAAGAACCGCCGCAAAGTGGCTTCCCATGAGTCGGCGTCGATCCGCAATCGCTCCAGCAGCGGGGCCGCCACGCGCGAGACCGACTTCTTGCCGGAACGCAGTAAACGGCTCGACCAGTCCAGCAGTTTCAGGTAGCCGGTCAACTCGCCACCGAACGGCATCAGCCAGAGATGATCGCTGTTCCAAATTAGTAGCTGAACTCGCCAGAGTTCAGATCCGAAGTCTGGCGACTTCGGCTACGACAGTTATAGATGTGCCGGTCCTTAACGGTCGCGAGGCGTCACCACGCACAGTCCGTTCGATGTCCCCAGCCACAGGCGGTCGCGCAGCCAGATTCCGTCAAAGATCGAATGGGCGTGAACTGTCTTGAAACCGTCGGCTGGACCGAATTTGTGAAACCCGCCGGTCTTCAGATGGATGCGATATAGCCCGGAACAATTGAAGTGCTCCCATTGCTCGCCGCCGAACCAAACTTCGTCGCCGCGCTCGGCCACAAAATTGACCAGGTAACCGGCCTTTCCGTATTCGGAGAACCAAGCAGTTTTGAAGAACCCATTGGTTTCGTCATCGGCTTCCCAGTGAGTCAGTTCGCGGCTGTAACTGCTCGCCCAGACGCCGTTCTTCCCCGCGAACAACCATGCGATCCCCAAGGAACCACTCGTGTGGTTGGTCTGGGTCGTCCAGCTCTTCGATTCCCACGACCATTTGTGAAGCGTTTTCAACGTGCGCGCCAGCAACTCATTGTCGGTGACAATCAGATGCGTTGGCGCGACGTTCGGAGCGTTTGGCTCGTTGAAGAGATGCAGCGTCCCCCGGTCGTCGATGCGGATCAAACCGCCCGCGGCTGCCGAGCCGACTCCCACAAAAACGTCGTTGCCGCGAATGGCAATCGACTCGATATGCAGATCGGGCATTCCTTCGTTCTTCCCGAACGACGTCCACTTCTGGGAGTCGAGTTCACAGCGCCAAAGTCCGCGATCGAATGTCCCGACCCACAGTTCTCGATCACGAAGTTTGATGCAGGTAACTTCCAGATCGGCATTCAGCGACTCCCAAGTTTCGGAGTCGGGATCAAGCGTCGCGACGCCGACGCCGCCATAGAAGCGACGGCCCGTTCCGTCGGCGTTGGGAGGCCGGGCATAAACGACTCCGCCCAAGAACAGACGTCGGCCATCGGTTGCCAGCGAGATCGTCCTTAGCGGTCGGTTGTCTTCTCGCGTGATGTACTTCACATCGACATCGCGGTCCTCACGCAACGGCACTCCGCCGAGAGCGATGACTCGCTCAGCCAAGTCCGAGTTCGCCAAGATGCCAGGGCACTCCTCGACGGCAAGCAGATACGCTGCGACCGCCGCTTTCGGATCACCGAGCGCTTCGTGGCAGGCTCCGATTTCGTAGCCGTGAGAACCCACCGCAAGCCAAGCGGGAGATGCTGGTGGCTTGAACGACTGCAACAGCCTCAGCGCCCGCTCCGGTTGCTTCGCCAGTCGATAATTCTTCGCCGCCTTCACCAGTTGCATATCGTGCGTGAGACGATCCTTGGGCGACGTCACATCCGACATCGCCGCGGCAGCCGACTCGTACTGCCGCGCGGCTTCGAGGAAGTCTCGGCTCACTTCATTGAGCGCCGCCAGCCCCTGCCGACCGAAGTCCGCAAGTTGCTGATCGGAACCATTCGCCCAACGATGCAGCGCATCAACGGC
Source organism: Planctomyces sp. (assembly GCA_043775215.1). Lineage (GTDB taxonomy): Bacteria > Planctomycetota > Planctomycetia > Planctomycetales > Planctomycetaceae > SXKJ01. Next base: position 2,060 of record JAYVSP010000050.1, read on the forward strand.
TTTGGCTTTCCATTTTGGGTCTTTCGGCGATTGTGTCGCCAATCGCAGCGCCAACGCTTTGACCTGTCCGGCCAATTGATGTCGATGTTTCGCGTCGGCTTGCTCCGTAACGGGGATCACCTTTTCCAGCAGCGCCGCGTTCTGTTCAGGAGTCCGTTGAAGCGGAGCGAACAATTCCAGAATTCTTGGCCAGCGGTAATCTCGAAACGCTGCCGGAGTTTTCTCGAAGGCCAGCCACAACCGCTCAGCCGCCGCGTCGCGCGCGGCTGGCAATGTCTGTGGATTCCGCTCGGAACCTCTAGGGAACGGATCGAATCCACCGTCTTGGTCTTCGAATGCCAACTCGCTCAAGAACGCCAATGCGAGCGCCGCCAGTTCGCTCTGCGGCTGCGACGAGGCGACTTTGCGTAGCAGTTCGCCCGCACGATCCGGCCGATAAATCCCCGGCTGATGAATCGAAAAACAAAAGCCGAGCGCAAAGGCCGCCGCCATATCGTCGGGGTGAATGAACAGAACCGTCTCAAGGCGATTAATCGACTTCCGCAGCAGTACTTGGCCAAGCGGCGTGTCTGATTTGACGAGATTCGGGACGTCTCGCCCAGCCGATTGCATTGTCAGCGCAAACGCTCGATAGCCGTGATCGATCGGACAGATTCGCCGAAATCGATGCAGGTCACGGAAGGCGAGACTCTTGAGCGAGTCCGCTTCGTGTCCGACCGACATCAGCCGGAACGCGCTAGCGTCCGGTTGGGAGGTTGAAACAGTGCCCGAACCGGACGCTAGCGCGTTCCGGCTGATTGGTGGTGTGACTCCGAGATGCATCACGAGCTCATCGACGCGCACGGTCAATTGATCTTCGAGTTCCGTCGGAAGACATTCGAATTCAAACGACGCACGCACCTTGGCACTCGCCGCATGACGCAGTTCGCCACGTACGACGATCTTGAACTTGCCGTCGACTTGCCGCTCGTCAATCTCTCCCTTGATGAGAAACGCGGCCTCGCGATCCGGCAGTGTGCGCGGCAAGCGGTCCTTGTCCGCGAAGCCGGATTGAATCAGGTCCAGTTCGCGCAAGAGATGTTCGAGGTTCGAGCGTTGCAGGACTTGCAACGTAGCCCTGTCGCTCCGCGACAGGACAGCCGGATCGCGTGTGACATTCGATGACTCAACCCCGCTTTGAGATCGTTCGGACGTTCGGCTTTCCGGTCGCGGAGCGACAGGGCTACTTAATGCCAGCAACCGCGCGGTGACGAGATCGCGCAGACCCAACTCCAGCGGACGTAGCCGATCGAAGCGGCCGACGCTCTCAAACGGGGCGACGGCAATCGTGATCGTTTGCTGCTTCGGTTCGCGAACGACCGCCGAAATGTATCGCGCGAATTGCTCGGCAATCTCTTCGAGCGACGCTTCCTCGAATTCGGTCGCGACCGTTATCCCGCGAATCGCCGCCGACTTGGCCTCGACGATTCGCAACAACGCGGACGGCTTGTCTGTCTTTTTGTCGGACGGACGAAGCTCCAACATGACCAACAGATCCGCTGTCACCAGCTTACCGAGTTGCAGCGATTCGTCGGCTGACCGAGTTCGGCTCAATGCCAATTCCTGCATCGCCAACTCAATCTGTCGTCGTTCGACAACCGCCAGCGAGTCGTCGGCCAAGACCTGAGTCTCGACAAGCACGATCAAGCTCTCAGCCAGCTTCCGATCCGGTTCGGCCGACGCAGTCGTCAACGCGATTGACGTCCGCTCGGCCGCAGCCGTTGGGCGGCACAATCCCAAGAGTGGACCGCAACCAAGTACGAAGAGCAGCAGAACTCGCGACATTATTGAAACCCTTGCAGCCTTGCAGGACTGGCTCGACGTTTGGTTTGCGTTGAGCTGGCCCTCTTAGCCACGCTCGCCAAGAGCGTAGGAAAACACGTTTGACCCACACCCCCACGCTCTTGGCGAGCGTGGCTACGAATTCATCTTGGTTCTTCAACCAGCGCCAGACCGTCGGCGTGAGAAAGTTGCACGGTCAGCAGGTCGCCAATCGCCTCGGCAATCGGCGTCAATCGCTGGTCGTCCGACGCATTCGTCAATGGGATGACAGCAACCGTGGTCGTCCGATTGCGAGGCGTCTCGTCGGCATACGCTCCTGTTGTGAGATGCCGAATCAATTCCACTCCACCGGGCACCAGCAGCCCGATCAAGAGGACTGACCACGGTACAAATCGTCGGATTGGTCGATTCGCGTTCATTCGGGCACTGCCTAAATCGTTATCGGTGAGTCGATTGTTTTCTCACGCAAAATGATGATTTGAAAAGTGGGCCCACGACGTAGCTCAGTCGCTCCCGTGACTGAGATTCTGAGACGCGATCAATCACAGCGAAACGAAACATCGGGATTCAAAGAGCATTCAGAATGCGAGTCGCGGGAGCGACTCGCCTACGCTTCTGCGGCTTCCCTACTTCTTTCCCTTGCCCGGTTTCTTCGCCTTATCGGGATCGAGCAATTTCGGCAGCATCCGTTCGGCGACCTTCGCGGCGGCCTCTTGCAGCGCCGTCTTGCCAGCGATGAGTTCGGTCAGGTCGAGAGCCACTGTCGTCTGCCGGTCGACGGCCAGCACTCGGCCGGTGCGGCGATCAATCGCTTTCACTTCCAGACGTGCTTTCACTGACGCGAGGTTTCCAAACTTACCGCCGAATTCCGAAAAGCCCTCGCCGACCAGCAGGATGTCGGCGTCCGACTTGTCACCCTCGAAGCGGTCAACCACCGGGAACCCGGTTTCCTTCGCGAACCACTCCAGCTCGGTTTGAGCCGCCGGGTCGATGACGATCTGCGTCACGTGCCGCTCGCGCACCGAGACCACAACCGACGGCCGCTTCTTGTCGCCGAGCACTGTCTTCAGTGCGGCCAGCCGATCTTCTTTCGTCACCGTCTTGGCAATGAGCTGATCGGACTTCGCGCTGATCGTCTCGGCGATTTCGCTCGCGAGCTTCTCGACCATGCGGCCGAGATCATCGTCGATCTTGCCTTTCACCGACGCTCCCAACACGCGCGTCGTCTCCGTCCCGATGATCTTGGCGACGAGGTACTGATTCGATTCGATCTGCAGCACGCTTCCCGTGACGAGGATTTTGGCTCCGGTGAGCTGCCCGACCTGAATCGCTTGATCGGGATTCACGGCTCCCGACAGATTGATCTCATGTTCGGCGAGCACTTTCGACAGCTCTTCGCGATCGACCAGAAACATCTCGGGTTTCGCAACGAGTTCGGCGAACAGCAAGTCCGTCACTTTAGCTCCCGCCAACTTGCTGTCCTTGCCGCCACGATCCTGAAACGTGACGATCGCCGTCGGCACGGGCTGAACGGACTTTTCGCCTTTCGTTTTGTCATCCGCCTGGCTTCGGCTCACTGACGCGACAACAAGGCATCCCGCGAAACTCGCCAGCGCTAGCCAACGTGACACAGGTTGTAAGTTGAACATGCGATTTCTCCTGAGTTCGAGTGAGTGAAGCGTGTGATTGCAAAGTCGGAAAAAGATGATTGAGTCAGCAAAGTCATCGATCGTCGCACATGTCCACATCATTCTGCCATCGCATCATTCTGCCAAACCGAATCGGCGGCAGAATGATGCGAGGGCAGAATGATGTGAGAGTTTGTTTCAACACCACCGTTGTTGACCAACAAAGCTCACTCCATTCAGCGCTGGGGCGGTGCGAAGTCAGGAGGAGCGATACGTTCCAAAATCTTGTCGAACAGATATCGCGGCGTCGGACCGTCGTTCCACGACCGGATGATCCCGAAGCCGCACCAAATCAACCGGCTGGGCTTGTCCGAATCAGTGACAAATTGCCATTCGCACCAGGGCCAGGAATTTGCATCGTCATTGACGCGAGCCACGACCTCGTCCGAGTTGGCTTGCAGTTGTAATCCGCGAAGCTGCGATCGGCCTTTCGGCCACCACTCCGCGTCGAGCCGTTTGTCGAGCTCGCGAATCACATCCGCCCGCCGCAACTGGATTGCCGATGCTTGCGGTTTGTCGCCGGGAAACGCCAACTCGCCGTCGTCGGAAGCCAAGCAGAGCACCGGCACGCCGCGCGTCGCCAGGTTCCGCAAATCGTCCATCAATCCCTCGTGCTTCTTGAGCGAGACACCTTCGCCGACGACCACGATGCCGTCAGTCACGTCATCAAGAGCTTCGCGCGAGCGGAATCGTTCGTGCGGGATGTCGTTGTCTTCGAACACCTCAACCGTTTTGCCGGGCGGGTCGAAGACCGTCAGCTTCAGTGCTTTCAACCACTCACGCCGATCGGCGAACGCGTCACGAGGAAAGATCAAAACGACCCGCTCATGCCGGACCTCGCCGACCGACACCGTGAGTTGAGCGGTTAGTACCGATCCGTCTTTCACCTGCGGCCACCGCAGCGCGATCGTGCCGTCGGCTGGCTTGTCGGCATCACCGCGTACCTCGAATTCACCGCTCGCGGCCGTGCGCTGTCCAATCGTCAGTCGCCAAGCGGCTCGCTCGCGAAATGCCTGTTCAGCCGAGACGCGATACGTCCAGCGCGTCTCAGATTCGGCGAACACGTTCGACCAACGTTCGACGGGTTTGAGTTGGAGGCCGTCGTCGGCGTGAACCGTTGAAAAACATGACAGGACGAAACAGACGAAAAGCCTCAATCGAAAATCGAAAATCAAAAATCGAAAATCCGACTCAGCCATGATGCGCCTCCAGCCGAGCGATCGTCTGGATCAATTGAAACTCCCCGTCCGGTCGCCGCGCGGACCACAGCCGTGCGGGACGGGCCGACGCTTCGAAGACCTGCTGCTCCGACAACCGAACGGCCACTGGAGCGGTCAGCGCGACATCACTTTCCACCAGCACCGATCCGTCCGGCAGTGCATGTGCCCAAACCGAAAGTACGTTGTCGCCGGTCAATTCATCGGGCAGTTGCACCCATTCGTCGCCGCGCGTCAAGACGGAGGCTTCCCAAACGACGCTCCATTTCGTTTCGCCGGGCCGCCGCCGCACAACGACCAGCCGCATGGCCATGCCCGGTTCGGTCGATACGTCATTCGATTCGTCGGTTTGCAGATGCACGCGTCCGTTGACTTCGCTGAGCCAGCGCCAGCGTCCGTCAAACATCCGGTCGAGTTCTACAAACAACGGTTGCCGCGCGGACAGATCGCTTGCTGGCGGCAATTCGCTGGCAAGGTCGACGGGACGCGACGACGTATCTCGCCGACTGCCCCAAAACACTAGCATCGCCGCCAACAATGAGGCCGCGACAGAAACGACCGCGATCCAACCCGCCGAGCGTTGCTCACGTGGCGGCGTTCGACGAATGACCGTCAATTGCTCGACGACACGAAGTTGCAATTGATCCAACTTCGTCTCAGATGGTTCGCATCGATCAGCCCAGTCCTGCAACAGTCGATTGAGATCATTCATCGCATCACCGTTTCGTGGCAACCCCGTAGGCGAGTCGCTCCCGCGACTTGCATTCCAAGGATCAGTCGATTTCCAATGTGGTTTCCTGTGACATCCCATCTCAAACATCTCAATGGGAATCTCAGTTGCGGGAGCAACTGAGCTACGTACTGACTACAGACCCAGATATCTTGCCAGGCGTTGTTCCAACAGTCGGCGGGCTTCGTGAATTCGCCAATACATCGTTGAGATCGAGCAACTTTCGAGTTCCGCCGCCTCTTCCGGGCTGAGTTGTTGCAGACCGGTCAACACAATCGCCGCTCGCAGCTTCGGAGACAGTTCGGTCAACGCGGCTTGAATCTGTTCATCCAATTCGCGGTGCAACACAGCCTCGTCCGGCCGATTCGCGGACCCGACCGGGTCTGCCTCGTGGAGACTCGCCGGCCGCCGGTCGCGGCGAGCCGCTTCGTCTTGCACGACGTTCCATGCAATCCGCGTCAACCAGGTCGAAAACTTTGCCTCCGCACGAAAACCATTCAATCCTCGCCATGCCCTCAAAAAAGTCTCTTGAGCCAAGTCATCCGCGATTGTGTGGTCGAGCACCATTGGAAAAATCACCGCCCGCACACGCCGTAAATGTCGCCGCACCAACTCACCGGCTGAATCCTCGCAGCCCAGTTCCCTGAACCTCGTCACCAAATCTTCATCCGACAAATCGCTGGCCTCCGTTCGCCGAGACATTTCAGCATTCACAAATGTCGAAGCCATTAAGCCACCGCACTTCGAGGGGAAGCCGTGTTGCGCGACGCAGTCAGAGTCATTGGACCGAAGCCGACTCAGAATCTTAGATGCATTTTTCAAAACGCTCTTCCGGCGATCCGGGGAGGTCGTTGTAGAGCCTCCCGAAATAGTTGAAATAAGTCAGACAAAATCAGCCGGAACGCGCTAGCGTCCGGTTCG
>JAYVSP010000051.1:0-4273 GCA_043775215.1 Planctomyces sp.
ATTCGTCATTCGTCATTCGTCATTCGTCATTCGTCATTCGTCATTCGTCATTCGTCATTCGTCATTCGTCATTCGTCATTCGTCATTCGTCATTTTCCAAATCAAACGCTCTCCGCCAGCCGGTCGAGCATCTCCAGGCACTGATGTATCAGCGGTGACAAGTGCGGCTCGCCCTGCCCTGCCGCTTCGACCATCGCGCGATGATACCACAGCACCTTTTCTGGCGGCGCGCTGAAGCGACTCCACAATTCCTCGCCGTTGTCTAAGTCGAACACCATCGAGCCGAGATTGTGCAGTTTGTCGGCCAGCACGATCGCGCGAGCTTCCCAGGGTGCGGCGGCCATGTGCTCCAAGTGCTCGGTCTTTCGTTCGAGCCATGTTCGTTTCTGGCCGTCGTGGTCATGTTTGCGTTCGGTCAGCGCGGCCACCAGCGTGACGACTCGCGGCGGAAACTGAGTGGCCAGCGTTTCCAGCGAGCAATCCGTGTCTTCGACGACGTCATGCATCAGTGCCGCGGCCAGCACCTCGTCATCTTGAATGCCGGCTCGAATCAACAGCAATGCAGCGCTGACGGGGTGCGAGATGTATGGCAGATCGCTCCCCTTCCTGTGGTGATGCCGATGACACCGCGCGGCCCAGCGCATCGCCCGTTCGATCAGCGGACTGAAAAGCGGTATCGCGATCGTTGATTGTTGGTGATTGGTCATCGGTCATTACTCAAAATGCAAATGGCGACCGGACAGTTTTCAACGCAAAGCCGCAAGGACGCAAAGGGTGACAAGGCGAGCGGGGGACGTGAGTCCTCCCGAGTAAGGAGCCCAATTCGCAAAGCCGCTGGTCGCAAAACCCCGATCAATGCGAAACAAAGAACGGCACACGGATGCCTCCCGTGTTTGTATTCATTGGCCAATCGTTCTTTGCATCTTTGCATCTTTGAGTTGAAAACTGTCCGAACAATTTCTCTTCTTGGCCACTCACTCTTCGGCCACGCGGCTGAACTCATTGAATCGGACATATTCCCAATGTCGCAGCAACGGCGATGACGTGATGAGTTTTGCGTATGGTCCGATCGACTCCACACGGCCTTTGTGCAACAGCACGACTTGGTCCGCCTTACGGACAGTCGATAGGCGGCTGGGCAGGAAGATGAGCGTGCGATTCTTAGCCAGGCGTGCATAGGTGTCATCCAGCAGCGACTTCGTATCCTCGTCGAGCCGTTCGGCCGGCTCCTCGATAATCATCAGCGCCGGATCTCGCAGCAGAGCCCGCGCGAGTCCCAAACGGTACGCTTGACCGGCATCGAGCGACTCGCCGTGCTCGCCGAGGACCGTCTCGTAACCTTGCGGCAATTTCGCGATGAAACTTTGAGCATGCACCAACTTCGCAGCCTCGGTGACGTGCGGCAGCGAGAAGCGGGGATCGCCACAGTTGATATTCTCGGTCACGGTGCCCGTGAAGAACGGGTCCGTACCGCCGACGAAGATGACCTCGGCTCGTAGCGATTCGAGCGTCACGAATGCCAAGTCCTCACCATCGATCAGTACACGGCCCGTCTGCGGTTCGATGAATCGTGGCAGCAAGTACGTCAACGCGCGAGCCTCGCAGGGGTCGAGCGAGATCACTGCCGTCATCTTCCCCGCCAGTAATCGCAAGTCGATGCGGTCCAGCACCAGCCGCTTGTTGGGCAGACGGTACGTCACGGACTCGAACTGAATTTGCTTCGACAGTGGCTGCAAGAACTTCGCTCCAACAGCTTGACCGACTTCGGGAATGCGATTGAGATAACGCAAGATGATGTCTGCCCGCTGCCCGGCGGTTGCTTCGAGACGCGGCAACTCCCACAGTTCATTGGCTGGCCGATACGCCATACGCAGCGCCATCACGAACATCAAAATCGCCGAGACCGGCAAGTGAGCCGGGTCACTCGGGTCCGTCAGTGTTTTGGTGGCGATCAAGAACAGCACGATCGCCAGCGCGATCAACACGAGCGTCCAGCACAGCCAGCGTGAAACTCGCTCGTCCTCCCGCAGTGACGCAGTCTTTTGCAGGAACCGGCTCAGATGTACTTGGAATCGCTCGTGCTCAAAGTTTTCCATGCCGAAACCGCGGACCAGTCGCGTCTTCCGCAACCCTTCGGCGAGCAGCTTCAGATCGATTCCGACGCGATCTTCCCGTTGCCTCCGAGACTGCTCGAACCGTTGACGTTCGCGCCGGACCAAGTACCAACAAGCCAACAATGGCACCAAACACTGCAACGCCAACATCCAGTGCGTCACCATCACGACGAACAACAATCCAGCCAAAAGCAACGGATCTCGTACCATCCGTTCCAGCCACGTTTGAATTCCTTCGCGCACCCGCTCGACGTCGCCGGTGAACATTAAAAACGCAACTTCTCCCGCCTCATCTTCCAGGTCGCTCGGCCCCAATCGCAACGTCTGTCGATGCAGAGACTGTCGCAAGCGAGTCGCCACCTCTTGCGACTTGCGATAGGCCAGAGTCCTGACTCGCAAGGCCGCTAGGCCCGCCGTCAGCCCCAGTGCGATGATGCCGAACAAGACAGTCGTCAGGGCGAAGTTGGTCGTTTGCAACGACGGCAGGCTGCGCACGCACCAGGCGACGAAACCGCCCCAAGGCTTGTGACGAGCCGACCAGGCAGTTGCTCGCAAACCTTCGTCGATGCGGTGTCGTTCGGTCGCCACCGCGTGGCCTACGGGCGTGTCGACGGCCGGATCATTTGGCTTTGGTCCCAGCAAATTCGCGTAAGCTTGAACGCTAGTATCACTGCTGAAACTCACCTCGCCCCGACTGATGAGCAAGTCCAGCAGCAGATAACTGCCGAACAACAACCCGAACACCGCGATGGCCGACAGTGCTGACCATCCCCAAGCCCAGCGCACCGCGCCGCGCCACAATTCTTTGGAGGGGAACACGCGCCGGAACGGAGTCTCCATCATGGATCTCGCGAAGCTAAATCATGAGTCCTGACAGTCATATTCGTCCCGTCAGTCAGATGGGACTGATACGACTGATAGGACGTATGAGACTGGATGCCCCGAACCATCGGGCGATTCACGCCAAATCGCGGTCCTCAAACAGAATGAACGCCAACAAAATCATCACTGCCGTATAAGCCGCGCCGTACAAAGCCGCATGGGCGAGATACACCGGCGGCACCATTTTGCCCGTCGCCACAGCCGCCTGCATGTTGAAGGCATCCAGTGCCGGAATGATCGTTGCAATCAATTTCGCCACGAATGATACAAACTCAATTTTCAACACGCCGGCTTTGACCAGCACGGGCGTCAAATTTCCCACCACGAAGATCGCCAAGCACGTCACCATGTTGATCACCATCGGAGTGCGTGTCGAAATCGCCACGCTGACCGCCGTCATCACCGCAGCCTCCATCATCAACAGCAGCAAGCCAGGCAGCACTTGCACTACTTCAGCCAACCGCTGAGGGTTCGGCCGATACGACAGGAATCGGTCCCCTTCAAAGAACGCGGGAATCTCTTTGGAGGATTCGCGCGCGTCATAACCCACCTTGTAGAACAGCAACACGCAAAACAAGATCGCCAACGGAACAATCAGCACCATCGTCGCGTTCACGATTCCGGTGTACTTGCCGATGATGAACTGCCGCCGATTGATCGGCTTCGAGAGCAGCGTCATCGTCGTCTTGCCTTCGATTTCGCTGGCGATGCTGGTACTGGCCGTCCAGGTGGCGAGCAGCAAGCCGGAAAACAAGATCGTCATCAAGCCGCAGTCTTTCAGCATCTTGATGTCTTCGCCCAATGAGAAGAACGGCAGAAACGTGTTGACCACCAGCAGCAACGCGGCCAATCCCAGCAACAGCAAAAACACCGGCTGACGAACCGCTTCTTTCGTGGTCGCGCGAGCAATGACGCCAGTCCGGGTCATGTACAAAAAGACGAACATGCCGGCCATCATCAGGCCCACCACGAGTCCCGTCAGACCCCACTGGGCCGAGGAAATCCCCGTGGCTTCAGGAGCGGCACCCTCGGCCGCCAACAGAGTCGAACACAGAAAGTGGAGCGACGTCATCATTCCTCGCAGATCAGAGATAGAGCGTATTGAGCGGGCAACAACAGAGACGTGAGGCTCTTACGTCAACTTTCGGCTGCCTGTTGGGCCGAGAATCTACAACAGCCCGCCAGCGAATGAAAGCCGCTCATGCGGCCAGAGGTCAGAGGTCAGAGGTCAGAGGTCAGAGGTCAGAGGTCAGAGGTCAGAGGTCAGAGGTCAGAGG
>JAYVSP010000052.1:0-5278 GCA_043775215.1 Planctomyces sp.
TCCTCAGTCGCGGCAAGTAGCCGTTCGGATTTCGGGCGTTGTGTTTCTTTCGGATTTGGTTCTTTGGTTTTCGGATTTGCGGCTTCGCCGCGCTATGCCATTACGGCGACGGGCAGATCCCGCGTCACAGTGGTGAGATCGATAACTGCTCCCAGCAATCGGGTCGGCGTGCCGTTGTTGGAGCGGACGATGCTGGCCTTCACCAGGAACAACGGCGATGTACCGTTGCGGTGTTTCGCCCGATGCACCGTTTGAAACTTACGTGCTCCGTTGCGTACGGCGCGATCGAGGTCCGCTGTCACACGCGCATAGTCGTCCGGATGAATGTGGTCGAGCCAAGCTTGCAGCGAATCCGGCAGCTCGTGCTCGCAATAACCGAGCATGCGTTTGAAGATCGGCGAGAGATAGAGTTCGTGCGAGTGCAGCGGCCAATCGAAGACGCCGATCTCGGCCTCGGCCAGGATCAGCGAGTTCCAATCGTCAAGGGCTTCCAAGTCGGCGATGGTTTGTTCGAGTTCGGCCTGTGGGTGATAAGCGCTCGGAGCAATCATTTTTGGCCTTTCGAATGCGTTAGCGCACTTCGAGGGAAGACGCGATGTCAGCTAGCGGATCATTAAAGCGAACGCTTTTGAAAATGCAGCCCCGTGAAGCCGCATTCCTCGCATTTGTCGCGAACTGTTCACCTTTCCGCGGGATTATTGTGGATGCGCAAGTGCTCACGGTTGTTCGGCTTTTGGTGCGACAAAACCCTGATTTGTAAATCCGACGGGTGATTCCGCCGAACTCTGCGGACAAACAACATCCGCTTGCAATAATCCCGCCGTTAGCAGACTGGCGGATCGATACCGGCGGGCCAATCGTCGGAGTGATATCATGTGGAATTGGATCGTCTCTTGGATACCTCGCGTGGTAGTCGCCACCGTGGTGGTAACTGTCTTAGAAGTCATCTTCTGGCCAACGCTCGATTTGTCGTTTCCCAAGACGGCTTTGACTCAAGGAACACATCGGGCAACTGCTGTTGCGGACGGTATTCAAACTCAGGCAAGCCAGACCCAATCACTGGTGGCTCAGGCATTTCGGGGAAGTCATTCGTGCTCCGGCGAGCGTAGCCAACTCCCGACGGTCGAAGCCCGTTCGGCGAACTCGGAACGCATCGGTTTCTTGACATCGGCAGGGAAGAGAATGTTCGGGGGATCTGGGTCCGTACAAAACGTTGACGGTCATCAAATCGTCATTCAGCCTGGGCGATCGACCCAGGCCGGACAATGATCTCAGGGAAAGTATTACAGCGGCCTCAGGGAAGACGGCTATGTACACATTGTACTCAGAAGATTCTATTCGTCGTGGCACACGCGCCACCGCAATCTTTGCGCCAAGATGACATTAGTCATCCGGCTTAACTGGCCGGCAACCGCTCGCTGAGTGTCTGACACATCTGCCAGAGCAATTGCAGAGACGCCTGAGCGTCCGCACGGCTGATTGTCAGCGGCGGACTGACTCGCAAAACCTTGCCGGCGAGAGCACCCAGCAGGTGGATGCCGTCGCCTCCGGGTTGGCCGCGGTAGCAAGCCTCGACGATGCGCACGGCGACATCATTGGCGGTCAAAGATCCACGCGGAGCACACTCGATCCCAAAGACCATGCCTTCGCCGCGGACCTTCGCGACGAGTCCCGTTTCTTTGAGGCGATTGAGTCCCTCGAAGAACACGGGGGTCAAGGCTCGTGTGTGTTCGAGAATCGGTGTCGTTTCAAACTCATCCAGTGTCGCCAGCACCGCCGCACAACTGAGTGGACTGGCGCTCCATGTGTCCGATGCTTCACCATATTTCAAGCTAGCGATGATGTCGGCTCGGCCGACCGCCGCACTAACCGGAATGCCATTGCCCAGCCCTTTGCCCAGCGTGACGAAATCCGGTTCGATGCCGTACGCCTCGAAGGCATACATCTGGCCGCAGCGACCGAAGTTGGCTTGCACCTCATCGAGAATCAGTGCGATGTCGTGCTCGCGGCAGAATTTCTGGAGGAGTTGCAGATAGGCGGCCGGCGGATGAAAGCTGCCGCCTCCACCGAGGTACGGCTCGGTGATCAGGCAATTGATGCGACTGCCATGCTCCATCCAGATGCGCTGCAATTCAGCGGCGTAGGTCGCGGCATGGAACGGCTCACTGTACAGGCTGACGTCATCCACTTCGGCCATTGGGAAGCTGATGAATTTGACGCGCGGGTCACGGTCGCGATCGGTTTCGCAGCCGGTGACCGCTCCGGCCAATCCTTTTTTTCCATGAAAGCCGTAGCGTGTGGCGAGGATCAGGTCACGTGACTCGTCGCGGTGCAGACAGGCCCACAGCGCTTTCTGCACCGCCTCGGAGCCAGACGCCGCCCACATCACCGTCTGCAAGCGGTTGCCGCCTGGCGAAGCTTGCAGGCTTTTGACCAAACGCTCCGTCGCGCGAGTTTCCACTTCAGTGACTGCGTTGTATGCCGTCAGTGGCACGGCCGGGTAATAGTCATCGAAGCCGGCCGCCGGTTTGAGCATCTCGGCAGACCATCCCATGTATCCCGCCAGCCGTCCGAGCCAGCGCTTCGGGTTGTGTCCCAAGTTCGACACCAACACGCCCGAACTGTAGTCGTACAACCGGCGTCCTTCGGGCGTCCAATGGAAGGCGCCCGCCGACTTGGCCAGAACTGCCTGGCTGGGAGTAAACGTTCTCAACGCCAACGCCTCGCGCGAGGCAACGATTTGGCGCGCGGCATTGGAACGGGGTTCATTCGGAAACTGGATGGGATCGGTCATGGGCGAGGCTCGAAATCAGGAGTGGATCAAATTCGCGAGGGACGGCAGTTTGGTTTGCTCGCGAACAGACTTCAACGATCGCGGTGTTTTCCCCGGGCCTGCGAATTGTTCCTGTTGGCCTGTAGTCCACTATTGTCCAGTGTGGGCTTCGGACCGCAAGCCGTTCGCGCGGCCGAGCAATTCTTGCGTCGGCACGATCGTCGAACTGGGTTGCAACTGGTAATTGAATTCGTGCCGATTGGTGACTTGGAACGGCAACAAGTTGTCGGCGAAGAATTCGATCGGAAAAATCTGATACCAGGGGGGCGGCACCTTTTGCAGTGTCTTGAGCGTTTCGTATCCATCTTTCTGAAGCACCACTTCGCGCGTTCCATAATGAGTGAAGTCGACCGATGTCGGCGTTTCGCCCACTTCGTCGCCATCAAGCAGCACGCGAGCACCCGGCGGATTGGAGTTCACGGTCAGTCGCCGATGCACGCAGCCAGGCGCGACAATCAGCGCCGTGCCGACGAACAGCAACAGACTGGCGGGAAAGACGTGACGCATTCGAACGTCCTGACATAGCACAGGCGGCTCGCCTGTGATGTCATTGAGAAAATCCCACAGGCGAGCCGCCTGTGCTACGTTTTTCAGAAACCAAACATCTTGACGGGGCGGGGAATGTAGTCCTCCCGCCGATCTCGGCCAAGATGAGGTTTTGCGCGATGGAAAGTGCGATTCTGGTCGCACTTTTTCCCAGTTTGCACGTCGTTCATGGGACGTATGGGACCAATGCGAGGAATGGGACTGGCAAACTACGAGCGTGTTGTCAGTCGTATCAATCTCTTGCGTCTTTTACGTCCCATGAGACCCACAGGGCCGCTGACTTGCACCTACGCCGCTCTATTTGTCGCGCGCACGTCGGTCTCCAATTGGGCGTTGATCAAGCAACCCCGCGCGACCGCGAAGCGGTTTTCGGTCACGAGTTGGATGTCGCGGATCGCCAGCGGAAACTCCGCGGCCTCGAACGTGTGGTGCAGCAACTCGCGGAAGCCACGAATTTTCGCGACTCCGCCGACAACGATCACTGGCAAAGGTTGCGGCACATCGAGCGTGCGAGGCTCCTTCGCTAATTCCACCGCCGCGGATCGGATTAGGGCATACGCCAAGTCCTGATGAATGGCACTGAGGAATTCCGACGGCTCGTCGTGCGGGGCGGCCAATGTACCGGCAAACTCATGTCGTTCCGCGGCAGCATGTTCGACGTCCAAGTATTCCACTCCATTGGTGTCGCAGATCAAATAGGAAAAATGTTCCGCGATCAGTTCGTCCAGCCAGCCACCCCCATGTGGGCTGGAACAAATGGCCCGCTCGATGCCACGATGCGCGAGCACAAATTCGCTGGTTGCCGCGCCAAACGACAGGCCGATCCCCGTAAAAGAGTTGTGGACCAGGTAAGCCAGCACTGCCGCCATTCCCGCGGACAGGACTTGTGGAGTGAACCCCCGAAGCCGGATCAGCCGGGAAAAGAATTCCAGTTCGTTGCTAGTGGCCAACGAACGGGACATTTCGCCTCCCGGAAGAGTCACACAACAATACTCTCCCGGCTGATCCGGCTCGCCGAGCAAGGCATCGACCACAGCGGCCGAGCATTGCCGGGCAACGGGGTCGTTCGTCGGCAGATGTCCTTGAGGTAATAGGCTCTGCGAACGAACGTGAAACAGCGATGAATACGCAGCGGCATTGTCTCCCACGAGCGTCAGTGCTCCGTCGCAGACCGCGAACGGTATCTGACCTGATTCCAGCAACGCGCGATATTCCGGTGCATCGGGCAGCACGGCAAATAGCGCGCGGCTCGACTGGCCAATCAATTGGTCACCGCGGCGGCGGAGACAACGAATTTGAGAAGAACCGACGTCCAGACCGACACTCATGACCGCTCCTCTCGTTTTTGAACAGCCGACAAAGCGCGGTCCAACACCCCGCCGGTGGAACCGGCATGCGGGAAGCGGAAAGCACCTGATGCGTTCGAGGCTGTGGACTTGGGAGCAGCCGTGGCTCCCGAGCGGTCGACGCGATACGTCCCCGCCGTACTGGCGAATGCTTCCGTTGACGCATCAGCCGGCTGATACCCGCCGCTCGCCGGCGTGCGAGTGGTCACTCCCGGAGCGATCCCCGGAGCATGTGGTTTCGGCAGCGAATGGCCGTTATCCAATCGCAAAGATTTGGGCGGAACTGGCCGACCGTGGAATTGCAGTGGCGACGCGAACCTTACCGGGACTTCGGTTAGCGGCAGTTGATCGTTGATGAGCGCATCCAGCATTTCGTGTTTGCTGGTCACCGTCCCCGGATGAACGGCCGCGGATTCCTGTTTGGCTCGGTTCGGCCGCTGCGGCAGGGCCGTTTCCGGTTGAGCCGACGCCGTCCGCACATAATTTCCGTGGGACTGCGAACTCTTCGGTTGAGGAGCGAACGCGGGTGAAGTGGGTTCTTGGGCTCGCCGTC
>JAYVSP010000053.1:0-4232 GCA_043775215.1 Planctomyces sp.
GTTCGAGGTACTCACCGCCGAACGAGTGGCTGTGACCCGTGGTGAAATTCGTAAACGACATCTTGTATGTCCCGCCAACTCTGGCATCCACGTGATGCACCTTTCCGGTGAAGCCATTCGGCGGAAGCCATTTGACCATCGCGTCCGGGTCGAGAAATGCTCGGTAAACGCTGTCGGGCTTCGCGCGAAGCACACGATGAAACTGGACGGAATTGGTCGGCATGATCATCTCCTTTTGTAGGTCATCGGTTCGAACGGCTAATTTTCGCCATTTCTCTGAACCCAGTGGGTCGTCGGCATTCGATTTGAACGCCAGTAATTCAGTCGACTGAAGTATCCTGAGTCATTTGTAAGTTGGCATTCAAAAGAGGCAAGCGACGTGCCCGGTGAATTGTTGAAAAGGCAAGCTCGTTTTGTGGGGCGCGGCAAATCTTCCTGGCAGCGCGGTCGCGCCACAGTAACCCGAAGCGTAAGCGAGGGCAGGCGCTCTAAGAGCGCGTCATCGGAGAATCACCGCTTGTGAAGCGTCCGCCCTCGCTTACGCTTCGGTTTTTTGTGCGTGCCAGGATTTGTGGACACACCCGTTTTGTGGATGATCCTAACATTTTCCCGCGTTTACACACATTGGGCGCGCCTTCTGCAATGTGGATGCCACTGTGGAAAAACTGGGACTGGACGTCACGAAATCGTTCAGAAGGGTGCGTGCATTGAAAAAGTAGGTGGAACGCCGACCCCTTCGCTACCTACTTTTTCGACGCACGCACGTCAGAAGGTTGCACGGACTCGACTCGCGCATCAGACACGCCTGACCGCGAATGGCGTCAAGGATTTCGCCAGCGGTCTTCTTCCAGCAGTGGGTGACGTGGCCGAGCTTGAAGGCCATATCAAAATCCGACGATCGAGCTTTCGACCCATGCGATCGTGGTGCCAACTGCATGGAATCCGTGAATTGGCTCTTGCCACATTGAGTTCCAACCCATTTCCTGATGCGACTCCCCAGTTCTTTCAACACTTCGAAACGGCTCTCAGCACGGCGCTCTCCAGCGAACTGCGGTTCATTCGGCCATTCAGTCATTTGGAAAAACGCCAAGTCATGGAACTAGGACACGGCTTGCCGTTGGAATTGACATTTTCCTGCGTGGCTCCGATTCGCGATCAACATTGCGGCGAATGCAACAAATGCGCAGAACGACAAGCGGCCTTTCGCTTGGCACGCACGGATGACAAAACCGTCTATGTCAACCAACTCCAATTGGTTTGACGATCAAAACAACTGTGGAGTTCCGTCTCACGGGTTGCGGACGGTTCCCTAAAGACTCGGAAGTCCGGCACGCCAGATGCCGCCTTAAGGCCGTGCAAAGATTCCATTTCATGGAGAACGATCATGGCTCAGTCTCGAAAAACGAGGGCGGTCAGGCAGCCACGAAAGGCTCGCGCAAGTTGGCAAGGAATGCTCCGGTTCGGTTTGGTCTCGTTTCCCGTCGAAGCGTTCAACGCTCATGCGGAAGAGGAAGGAGGGATTACTCTGCACCAACTTCATGCGAAGTGTCACAGCCGCATCCGCTATCAGAAGACGTGCCCGATCCACGGCGAAGTTGGTAATGACGAGATCGTGAAGGGCTATGAGGTCAGCAAGGGCGAGTACATCGAGATTGATCCGGATGAACTTGAGAAATTGAGATCCGGAACGGAGCGGTCTTTGACCGTCGATACATTCATCACGCCCGAGGAAATTGATTCCATTTATTTCGACGGGCGAATGTATTTTCTGTCGCCCGACGGGGACCAAGCGAGAGAACCGTACGGCGTCTTCTTGGAAGCTTTGCAACATCTGGGTCGTTGGGGAGTTGGTCAGATCATTTTTTCGGAGAAGGAACAGGCCGTCGTGATCCGTCTGTACGGCGATGCCTTGAACATGGTGATGCTGAATTACCAAGCGGAGATCCGAGATCCCAAGCAGACGATCCTTCCTGGGGCCACCGTGCGCCGAGGGGATCGAATGGTGAAACTCGCGGAACAGCTCATCGAGAATTGGACGGACGAGTTTTTCGATTTTTCCAAATACGAAGACACTCATCTTCGCGACTTGAAAGCTCTGATTGAGGCGACGGTGGAAGGTCGCGAGATCGTGGCCCCGGAAGTTGAGGAAGGCCCGGAAATCATCAACCTCATGGACGCCTTGCAAAAGAGCCTGGGGAAAAAAGGCGGGGCCAAGCAGCCGGTCACTCGCGCGGCCAAAGCCGCCACTTCGCGGCCTCGGCGTGGAGCGGCCAAGAAGTCGAAGCAGGCTTCTTGAGATCAACGACCGCCAACTCGGCGCGTCATCGCCTCCGAGATTTTGTCTCGTAATTCGAGTTGTTCTGAGGTCACGACAGCACCCCTCGACGTTGGTTGTGGTATTTGAATCCGGGGATGAAGAAGCTCAGCCCTGAGACGACCCCGAACAACGCGATTCGCAAATCCGGAATTGGCCAAAGCGGCATCAGGGCCATCATGATGCCCGTCAGGAACATAGCGACTGCTTGAATGTAGAACTTGCCGGAGAGGATCGCGGCTTTGACGAGGAAGACCATGCCGCTGATGAGGCCCAGTACAGGCGAGAGCGACAGCACGTCCAAGCCCAGCGTCCACTCGACGACGTACAGGCCGGCGCTGGCGATCATGCTGCCGGCCCAGGTGTGAGCAATTTGGCGTTCGACGAACGTGATCGGGCCGGCTCGGCGACGCAAGCTCCAGAAGCACGCGGCCCAGATGCCCAGCAGCACGACCCACAGGCCGGGATAAACCCAGCGAGACTTCACGCCGGAGAGCAGCAGCACGTTGGTCAGCACGCTCATCAAGAAAATGACGGCGGCGTGCCACATCCAGAGCAAGCCCCAGTTCTGCAAGACGACCGCGTGATGCGTCTCGCGAAACGCTCGGCTGAGGATTTGCGAGAAGTGACCTGACCGCGCGGAAATCGGCTCGTGAGCCAAGAATGCTTGCAGATCATCGGCGAGCGCATCGGCGGTCGCGTAGCGCAAGTCGCTCGGCTTTTGCAGGCACTTCATCGCGATGAGTTCGAGGTCTGGATCGGCGTTGGGATTGAGCACTCGCGGCGGAACCGGGTCTTGTTCGAGCACTTGCAAGATCGTGTCCACCGGCGACGCCGCTTGAAACGGCGGTCGACCGGTGAGCATCGCGAACAGAATTGCTCCGAGGCTGTAGACGTCGCTGGCCGGGCCGACCTCGCCGCGCTGCCCTGCTGCTTGTTCGGGAGCCATGTAGCTCGGCGTGCCCAGCACCGCGCCGGATGCGGTGAGACTACTGAGCGACTCCCTGGCGCCGCCCCGCTCGCTTGTGCCTACTTGTGTTGGCAGCCGCTTGGCCAAACCGAAGTCGGTGACGTACGGTCGGTCCTCTTGGTCGATCAGAATATTCGATGGCTTGAGATCTCGGTGCAGGACGCCGTGACGATGCGCCTCGGCCACTGCGCGACAGACGGGCACGAGCAACGCAGCGCCTTCACGCGGCGGCAACGGGCCATCCGCCAGCCGTTTGGCCAACGTCGTGCCCTCGATCAGTGGCATGCTGAAGTACGGCTGTCCGTCGAGTTCGCCGATCTCATGGACCGCAACCAAATGCGGATGCTTCAACTTCGCCGCCGCCTCGGCCTCCGCTCGAAACCGTGCGAGGTCCGACGCCGATGCCAGCCGCCCCGGCAAAATCATCTTCAGCGCGACCACCCGATTCAGGCTGATCTGGCGAGCCTGATAAACAACTCCCATGCCACCGCGTCCGAGTTCACTCAACAACTCAAAGTCACCAACGCGACGCATCGCGCGACCGGTCGCAACGGCGGGAAGGCTTATTTCGGCAAACGCCATCTCGGGTTCATCATCACCATCCCGCGAGTGACTGCCGAAATCCTCGGCAATCATGGCCGTAGCCCAAAGTTCCCGCAGCTCACTTTTGAATTGCGGGTGATCTCGCGTGACCGCCGCGAAGTCCGGCATGTGGCCGTCTCGCGACGCCGTCACCAACCTTTCGAGCAGCGTAAACAGAACTTCGTCGCGGTCAATGGACACGTCCGGCATGAGCTAAATTCTCCAAGCGAAATAACAGAAGGAAAGGTCGCAACGCCAAAACGCGAAGACGCAGAGCAGAATATCCGATCCACAGATGGAACGTCCCACTAAGTTCCACCAGGGCTGGCTAGTTTTTCAAACGTAGGGTGTGGTCGAGTCATCGAG
>JAYVSP010000054.1:0-4436 GCA_043775215.1 Planctomyces sp.
CCGCGCCGTGCTCCAGGCCGCTGATCTTCTCCGGCGCGATGTGCTTGGCCTGCGTGCTGAAGCGGCCTTGCTCGTGCCGCGCGTGCATCGCGATCTGCTGGCGAGCAAACTGAAGGTACTGCAACACGACATCGTCGATCGTCAGGGTCAGACGGCTGACGTCGCCACTCTGGGAGAACCATTCTGCCAAAAGTTCGTTGTAGCGTGCTCGCGACTCTGGCGAACCGAACGGGCCAAGGTAGTGATCCCTCCCGTCAACGCGGCAACGGGCTTGACCAGTCCCTTTGTGGAGAGTGTAGGCAGGCTTCCTTTTCATCGGCATGGCAACGTCTCCCTTTTGTAACTCGGTGAGTAGTTACGGGATTCACGCTGCGCTGCCGGAACCGAAAAAAGTGGTAGAAAAGTGGTAGTAACCGCGTTTTCTTCACTCATTTCGGCGATTGACAGGTAGCCGTAAGTCACGGCTCAGCAATCAGTTGTAATCAGTGCCCCCAGTAGGACTCGAACCTTGAACCTAATGATTAAGAGAAACCCGAAGCCAATGCAGACCACGCGAAAATACGCATTTTCGTTGTGCAAGAATAGCATCCCGTGCGACATTTTCCACGCCATTACTGACTTCATTACTGACTAACCTGCCTACTTTAGGATGCTGATGAGAGTTGTTGACGGATCATTTCGAGCACTTTTTCGACATCCACATTGGTTGCTCCCAGCTTGTTGAACGTGATCAGCACGTCGGCGGTGTCCGTGCGAAAACGACGCTGTCGGGCTTGGAGTCCTGCCGATCGGCGATTGGAGCAACCGCGCGTGCGCATCACGAGTGCTTCGGTCTCTGTTGCTGTGAGTTTTGAATCCCGGACGTGTTTCGCAAAGGCTGGTTGCTCGTCAGAGGGTAGCTTCGCGATGTTGTAGAGATGCCGCATCGTGAACGTCGGGGCGGCTTCGGATCGCTCGCGGACCAACTGTTGGACTTCGGGAGCGACGCGGTCGTGGATCGCCAGGAACTTGCTGATTTCACCGGCTGGCTTGCCGGTGAGTTCGGAGATCTGCTTTTGCGAGAGATCGAATTCGTCGCGAAGGCGCGCCAGGGCGTCGGCGGTTTCTTCAGGGCGGAGATCGGCACGTTGCCAGTTGTGGACGATTTGATCGACCAAAACATCTTTCGAATCGCCCTCTTGAATCCAGCAGGGAAGTTCTTCAAGACCGAGACGTTCAGCGGCACGGAAGCGTCGGCCGCCGTCGATGACCATGTACTTGCTGGTCGCGATGTCCCAGCGAACCGTGAGTGGTTGCTTGATGCCGCGTGATTGGATCGACGCGGCGAGTTCACTCAGTTCCCGTTCATCGAAGATTCTTCGTGGCTGAGTGGGATCGGCGGCGAGTTGCTCGCGGCGAATCAGGTAGGAGTTTGGCAAGCGACGGCGGCCTTCTTGATCCGGCGGAACGGCGGCTTGAGTCGGATCAAGCGACAGTCCCGACTGGCTCGCGAACGCCGCCGACGCGGCGGACATCGCGGACTGTTCGGAGCCTTTCCGCGCGGCGTTCGATTTCAACGAAGAATTCACGGGCGACATGACTGGCATGGGAACGGGGGGAATGAAGATTGACGGGGATACGGTCCGTCACCGCTTGCTCGAAAGTCGAAAGATCTGGGATGAACGTCTCGAAAGCGTCCTCGCCGAAATGCTCACGAAGTTGTTTGAGGTAGGTCATTTGGTATTTCCGTCGCCGCTTGAAACGAGACACGACGAAGCCGAGCAGTTGCAGGCCCGCGTTGTATTGCTGACGGACATGCTCGTAAGTCTTGAGGACATGTTGCGTGCCGAGTGCTCCCCACTGCGCGGCTTCCAGTGGGACGAGCAGAAAATCGGACGCACACAACGCGGCATAGGTGATGAGTGAAATTTCAGCGGGGCAGTCCAACAAAATGTAGTCATAGAGAGCGGACGCCTCGCAAAGCGGATCAATCAGCGACAGCACGAGACCGGATGACTTCCATTGAGCGGGATCGGTGAGGTTGTAGTGTTCGAGTGCGAAACTGCCGGGGATCACGTCGAGACACGAGAAGGCCGTTTTGCGAATCAACGTTGAGAGATTCGGATCAATCGCCGGATTGAAAAACGCATCGGTGCCGACACCGGCGTCAAAGTTCGGAAGCAAGCTCGTGGAAATGTTGCCTTGCTTGTCGAGGTCGAGCACGAGGCACCTGCGGTTCTGCTCTTGGCAGACACCAGCGATCAGCCAGCAGGCGTGTGTTTTCCCGACTCCCCCTTTGAGGTTGAGCGAAGTGATCACCGTGGCCCGATGCCCGACCGATTGACGCACGAACTCAGACTACCAGACCGAGCCGTGAATGCAATCGGCTGACCGCTTCAGAGATCGACCGCCTGAGTCACGAAGGATCGCCACACCAAAGGCTGTCAGTGCCATGTCAGCCGCGAGTTAGCTCCGTGTCAGTGACTCGTCAGCGGTTTCGGTCGATAACGCGAATTCACCGCGCCATCGTGCCAAAGCATTGGTTCAAGACAAACCGAGGAGTGAAGAGCGATGAAACAAATTCCCATCCAATCTCCCTTCATGGCGGAAATGGAAGCGGCCCTGGATGCCGGGATGCACATCATGCTGACCGGGCCGCGCGGTGTTGGGAAAACTTATTCCGTAAAGCAGGCGGCCAAACGGCGCGGAATGGCGTTGCACGTCTGCCAGGGACACAGCGATCTCACTGTCGAGGAATTGCGTGGGACTCCCGGACTGCGCGACGGCAATACTTTTTTTGAACCGGGAGTCGTGGTTCGAGCCGTGAAAGACGACGGCTACTTTCTGTTTGACGAAGTCAATCTCTGCCGTCCGGGCGTCTCGGCTTGGATGAACAACGTCATCGACGATGATGGGTTGTTGTCGATCCCAGAAACCGGCGAAGTGATGCCTGTCCCATCTGGCTTTCGCGCCTTCTTCTGCTTCAACGACGGTTATGCCGGCACTCGCGAGTTGAACCAAGCCCTGAAGGACCGTTGCCGCGTGATCGAACGCCGTCAACTCCGTAGCAGCCACCTCACTATCACTGCGCACGACGGCGATCACTCGCCAGCGCGCTTGCGGATCACATCACACTCTTCAAATGTCAGCGACTCTGGCTGTCGTCCTGCGAACATTCCGCCGAACATCGCGTTCGACCAGCCGAGTTTCACCTTGATGCCGTCGCATTGGCTGAGTCTCCACAAGAGTTCTTTGAATCCCTCTTCGCCTTCGGGATCGTTGTCGGGGAGCAGGACGATTCGCCCATTCGCAGTCTTCCGCGCGAAGCGACAGAGTTTCTCAATCTGCTCGTCGGTCACCTTATTCGAGCAGAGTCCTACGGCCGCGACACCGAGAGTGTCGAGCCGAATCACATCGTTCGGGCCTTCCACCACAACTAGGCCCACGCTCTGCAATGACTCGCGGACATGCGGCTCTTGAAGTCGGGCCGTTCCGTTCTGGCCATAAAGTTCCTGACCCCGATGAAAGTCTTTGACGAAACGATGCTTCATTGGCCGCTTGTCGTCCGGCCGACCGGCTTGCTCCCATTCGAGCCAATGTTGTTCAAACTGCGGATCGCGGCCGAAGTACGAGAGGATGTCATCTTGTTGGTTGCAGTACCGCGTGCTGCATGGCAGCGACGCCGTCTTGCCGAAGCGACGCCACTTCGAGGAGATCGCACTCGGCCATCACCACCACACGAAATGTCTCGCCGACTTCATCGTGCAGACGTTCGTGGCCGCGCACCGGCTCGGCATCGAGATCCGATACTTCGCTCGCGAGAACTCCGTCCGCATGGAAGCGGGCGGCTCGGTATTGTTTCCCGACTGCGCCTTCCAACTCTTCACGCCGTCCGGCCGAGCCTTCAACTTCGTCGTGGAACTCGACAACGGCATGGAGCGCATCCGCTCGCCACAGGACATCGAATCCATCGAACGCAAGCTGCGCGGCTACGACCTTCATCAATCCGCAACGCCATCGTTCGATCACGGCCGCTTCGTCGTGCTCTTCGTGACGACACGCTCTTCAGAGCGAGTCGCCCACATCCTGCAAGCAGCGACTCGCATCATGCGGAATCCGCGACGAACGCTGTTTCTTGGAGTGACGCTCTCCGCGTTTCTCAATCACGACATGCCACTGACCGTGCCGCTCTTCATGTCGCCAAGCGGCCGTCAGCAATCGTTGGTGCCCGATGACTCGGCGAGCCGGCAGCCGTTAGCCGCCGGACAACTCGCAACCACTCCGCTTTGTCTGGAGTCTCACGGTCTCCGGCTCACGAAAATGCGCGTTACTCCGCCGACGGTTTCCGTCGTCGCGTGACGATGCAGCACGAACCGTGCTACGCTCAAAGTCCTGTCGAATGACCGACGATCGGTTGTGTGGAGCCGGTGAAAGAACCGCTCCTTCCACTGGTCACC
>JAYVSP010000055.1:0-1963 GCA_043775215.1 Planctomyces sp.
CCGGTTCGACCGAGACAACTTGTATTTCTCGGCGACTCGCGCCGCGCGGTCGTCATCGCATCGGCTCGCGAAGAGGCCGGCACGCTGGTCGTGTGGGACACGCACAGCGGAACGCTTGGCCCAACCGAATTCGGTGAACCATTCGCGATGCACTTCGATGCCGCTCCCTCGTTTTCCGCCGGTGCTGATCAAAGCGTGATCGTCGCCGGCCGCAGCGGATTGCAGCGAGTCACCGTCAATGACGTCGTGCCACATGCCGCGCCAATCACTTCCCGCCTCGGATCAATGGCCGTTCGAGCCGTCACCGTCTCTCAAACGGCGAACGGTCAGCAATCATTCGCCGCCGTGGAAGGTCCGAACGAATCTTCGTTCATCGTTTCATCCGACATCAAATCAGGCCGCGAGTTATCTCGGCTCGCCTGCGGACCGGGAGTCATCACCACCATCGCAACATCGCGCGATGGCCGCATCGTGGTGACTCGCACGACCGAGACGCATCCGCAATCCAACGCCGATCAAACGGACTTGCCCGCAGACTCCGATTCGTCACAAGCCGCATTCGATTTCATCCGAGTTTACGACTGGCCCCAACAAACCGAACGCTTTCGCTTCGGCCCGTACGCACCCGGCTCGCGCGCCCTCGCCCTCTCTCCCGATGGCCGCCGAGCACTCGCCATCGCCGAACCAGCGATTGGACCACGATCGCAACTCCCGCAAGACGCCGTCTGCCTCGACCTCATCACCGGCCAAGAACTCTGCCGCATCCGCACCGGCAGCCCATTGCTCACGGCGATCGCACTGTCACCCAACGGAACTCGCGCCGCACTCGCCGACGCCGCGGGGCAAGTTGTCTTCTGCGATCTGCCGAAGTAGCCCTGCGATTGTTGAGAGAAACAGGCGGTCACGGAGCGTGGCGGCCGATGCGATAGAACTTCGGTTCCTTGCCCAGCTTCAGACGGAAGAGTTGGACGTCCTGGCCGTTATTGTCTTTGACGACGACGGGCTTGTCTTCATCCGGCACCAGATAGCGGACTTCGCGGCTGTCGCGCATGGTCTTGAAGTTGTGCATCTCGAACTTGATGGCGGATTCGACCGCCTCTTTTTCCGGTGTCGAGAACGACCAATACGTGTTGACCGTAGCCCGATCCGTCAGCTTGACCTCACCTTCTTCCGTCACGCTCAACAGGCGAAACTTTCCATCCCATTTCGTCACCAAGAACGGCGCGTCAGGCAGCAAATAATCGGTCCAGTCAGGCTTGTCGAACTGGTTTGGGGTCACGTTGCCGTAATAGACCTCGCCGCGAAAGATACACAGCCCGCGAATGCTGTATCGCCCGGAACCAAGCAGCCTCAGATCCGGATAGAAGTCTTGTTTGCGAACGCGGTTCACGGTGAAACGGAATTGTTCATGAAATGGGCGCTTAGCGAGAACCGCTGGAAAGATTTTGCGATCGACGCCGTCCTTGTCACGAATGACCGTCGGTTCTTTGGCTGGACACAGAAACGCCGGCCACAACCCCTTGATTTCTTCTGGGGTGTTTCGATCGCGCCAAAGCGTAGTGAGTTCTTCATGTACGACGAATGTCAGTCCTTCATCGGCAACCCGTCCGGGGCCGTAGTACGTCCGCTCGCTTGGCCTTGATTTGATGGATAGACGCCCGGTCTTATCGGCAGAAATGTACCGTGAGTCTGCCACGTCACCGACCTGCAGAAAGCAAAAAATACCGTCCCACTGAGAATACACGGGCAGGGCTTGGCCTTCTGCGAACCATTCAGGCGATGCTCCGATGTATTCTTCACGCGGCCAAGAATGAGGCCGGATTGAATTGCTGGAAGTTGTGTGTCATGAGCGATTGGAGTTTCTCGCGGTGTTTGCTGGGGATGTTTTCCAGGCGGCCGTCGATCGCGTTGCAGAAGTCGGCGAACGTGTTGTCGTGGCGGCCGTAAAGGACGTCTCGTTTGA
>JAYVSP010000056.1:0-2840 GCA_043775215.1 Planctomyces sp.
CTCGTCCAACAACATTCAAAACATCGCCATGAACTACTCAAGAAAAGCGATGACGGCTACTTTGGACCACCTGATGTCCGACACGCTCGCGCTGGGAACTCGGCTGCTGCCGATCGGGGCCAGCGACGAGATCGACAACGTCTTCGCGAACCCGGACTGGCCGTGATGACAACCTCAAATTGCCATCACGGCTGTGTCAGATGACGCTTGCATGGTGAGCGGTTACTTTGTTGCAAAGGATTGTGGATCGAAGAGAGGTTGCCGTGTTGCCATTCAAACGGTGAGAGGCTCAATCGCAAAGTGGCAGAAATCTTGTCGAAAGTTTGGCTGAAAGAGATTGCGTCAGGCGCACCGCGTGAGGCAATTCTCTGCGAGTCAATCCAGGCTCGTCATTTGTCGGATGTGGAAGGAATCTGGAAGCCTGCCTGGAAGGTTTTGCTCCGTTGGTCCGGTCGCGAAGAGCAAAGCTCGCATTGGGATTGGCGGGCGAAACTGCGTGCTCTCCGTCGTCGCCGCCGTTCGCGAACATTTGCCGTTGAGTGTGACGGGATTACTCAGGGCCTGATGATCATTGAGCTGGGAGGCCGTTGCCGCGTCGAAACTCAACGTGGTCAAGAGTTGGTTTACATCGACTTTCTGGAGGTCGCACCCTGGAACCGCGATTCCTGGAAACCGAACCGTCTGTATGGTTCGGTGGGAACGGCGTTGATCCGCTCAGCGATTCAAGCGAGTGTCAACGCGGGATATCAGGGCAAGATCGGACTGCATTCCCTACCACAAGCGGACAATTTCTACTGCCGCCTGGGAATGTTGGATTTGGGACGTGACTCAAGTTACGACAATTTGCGATACTTTGAAATGACGTCGGCTCAAGCGACGAAACTTCAACAGGACAAACATTCATGAAAATCAAACAGTCTCCCGAGTGGTTTCTGAGAATGGCCGATTTGGAAGAAGGCTGTGACATTTCCGCCGGAAAACAGATCTTCCATGCGGCGGCAGAATCGCAGAACTTCGTTGCTCCGGCCAAGCCCAAGCGTAAGCCACGCCATCCGTCGGCCACGGCCAAGAAATTGCTGAAACGACGACCGACATCGTCGAAATCCCTGGGGTAGGTTTTGTCGGTGTCGAGTTTCTCGTCACAAATCTCCCCAACAACCTGCCGGGCCTCGCCGCTGGCCACATCATCGACCAAGACGCCGCCGGATTTGGTTGGTTCGTCGATCCAACACCCAACGACGATGTCGAATTCGCACCCGGCGTCTGGCCGAATGGATTTGCTGACCGTGCTGGCTCACGAGTTGGGTCACGTTCTCGGTCTTGAGCACGATCCCGAACCGGGCCACCTGATGTCCGACACGCTCGCGCCGGGAGTTCGGCTGCTGCCGATCGGGACCAGCGACGAGATCGACAAATCGACAACGTCTTCGCCCATCCCGACTGGCAGTGATGCGAACGCTGGTTTAGCATGTCGCGGAGAAACGAATGGTGGTGTGGTACGAATGTGCCATGATAATTCGGTAATGAGGTTTCCCATGCAACGAGCCGTTCTTCCCCGCGCGACTTTGAAACAACTTCCGCCCATGGAGCAATGCCTTGAGGTTTGCGACGAGGAGGGACATATTCTCGGATACTTCACGCCGATTGCCCCGCGACCATTCGAATGTCCGTTGAGCGACGAAGAACTGCTGCAACGCAGCCAGGAAGCGGAGCGATATTCGTCGGAGGAAGTTCTGAAGCATTGGGAGAGCCTGCGCTAGCCATGTCTGCCGTCGTTTGGGTTCGCTCCACTTTGGTCGACTTGTCGCGAATTCTCGCTGGGTTGACCGCCACGGAACACGCCGCCGTTCAAGCGGCTTTGCAGGAGATCGGCACGCGGCTCCGAAACGATCCCGAAAATGAAGGAGAGTCCCGTCCAGGAGATCGCCGAATCACCTTTGTCGGACCGCTCGGCTTGACTTTCGAAATTCACTCCGAGGAGGGAATGGTCGTGGTCTTGAGCGTCTGGTGGATCGCCAAGCGGCGGCCAGATGTGGGCTGATCATCTTGCGCCATTGGAGTGGCCGCATCATTTGCATCGATCAAGACGCCGCCGGATTTGGTTGGTTCGTCGATCCGACTCCAAACGACGATGCCGAGTTCGCACCCGGCGGCCCGGCGGCTGGTCGAATGGATTTGCTGACCGTGCTGGCTCACGAGTTGAGCCACGTACTCGGCCTTGAGCATGACTCCGAACCCGGACACTTGATGTCCGAAACACTCGCCCCCGGAATGCGGCTGCTGCCGATCGGAACGACCGATGAGATCGACAACGTCTTCGCCGTTCCAGAATGGTTGGACGAGTCCGGCGACCGCTAGGATGGTGATTGAGAAGTGAGATGAGACATGATTTCCATTCAGGGGCGTCACGCGATATAGAACCGGTCATCAAAGAGGGGTTTTCCATGAGTCGAGTTTCAAATGCCACCGCTGAAGTGTTTGTCACAGCGTTCCGAGCGCTCCCCAAGTCGGAGCGGGATGAAGTTCTGGTTCGGATTGCTGCCGATCGTTCGCTGCGACGAGATTTGCTCGATTTGGCGACCATTGCCGAGCGTCGTACCGAACCGTCACGGTCATTCCGCGAGTATTTGAATGAGCGGAAAAAATGAGTCACGGCCTCAGGTACTCGTTGCGCATCAAACGCTCGGCCGAGAAAGAGATGGACGGTCTCCCCGCTTCCGTGTTTGACCGGATTGCCGAGACGATCCTGCATTTGGAATCGGAGCCGAGGCCGCACGGCAGCCGGAAACTGCGCGGCGCGGAAGAGTATCGAGTGCGTGTCGGCTCATACCGAATTCTCT
>JAYVSP010000057.1:0-7410 GCA_043775215.1 Planctomyces sp.
GATTTGTGGTAGTTGCAAATCGGATGGCCACTACAGCATTGCAAAAGTCCCTTGGTTTTAGGGGGTTCAACCTTGAAAAGGGGGTGCGGAACGTGAGGACTTCGGCTACGACAGTTATTGATGCGCCGGTCCTCAGCTTAGGACAGCATCACCTGCTTCCCAAGATGTTAGGCGAGTCGCACAGAAAAATGTACTTGCAGGATCACTCGGGTGAGCAACAACTTTCGAGGTCCACAGACCATGAGGTATGCTTCAGGCGGAAGGAATGGTCCCTGTTCCATCAAGTTGCTTCCTGATTGTCATCGTCTTCACCAACCAAATGAAACTTGTGATGCAGCCGATGGATGACCAACCAAGACGGTCGTCCCGTAGCCACTTCCACATCAGCCAACCGCGACCGATTTCGCAGACACTGGCGACAATAACAGGAACAGAGAGCGAACCATGTCCAAACCTCAGGCATCTCAAAACTTCCAACAACTCACAATCAAATGACATGAATCTGATGAAGAACTTGTCCTTCCGAAAGCCAGCCGCCGAAACTATTCGCCAATTCCGGGAAGTACAGGCAACGCTGGACTTCACGTATTCGGCAGTCGGTGCCACCGCCAATGTTCCACCACCTGGATTTGTCGTGGACCACACTCGCATCAAGCTTGGGAATGGCCAAGAAATCTTTGAGGCGGCGAAATCTGCACTTCGCCGCTGGGAGCAATTCCATCTCGGTTGGGTCGAAGCATCACCGACTGAGACGCCGATTTCAAAAGGCGCAGTCGTGGCCGTAATGGGACGTGCTTTGGGACTATGGTGGCTCAACGCTTGTCGAATCGTTTATGTCGTTGATGAGGTCGGTCCAACAGTCCGATTCGGCTTCGCCTATGGCACATTGCCAGGTCACGTCGAGAGCGGTGAAGAACGATTTTTGATTGAGTGGGACCGAGCGGATGACTGCGTTTGGTACGACATCCTGGCTTTTTCACGACCAAATTATTTTCTGATTCGCCTTAACTATCCGTTGATCCGCCGCTTGCAAAAGCGGTTCGCGAGAGATTCCGCAGCAGCAATGCTCCATGCTGTTCAAGCCAGAGGAAGTTCGTAATTACCGTAAATTACCTTCGCCGTTTGCGGCTCATATTTGCACTTTTCCGAATTGGAATCGAATCTCACTGAAACTCGGACTTCGCGTCTCGATCAGATGCGAACGCTTGAACGAGTTCCTCACGGGTGATGACCGAAACTCCCAGTCATTCGACTTCCAATCCGGCCGCCATACTTCCGTTCGCAACAGCCAGCTTGGGCCGACATATCGAGCAGATATTCTTTTGCGAATCTGATCCAATGCGATTACGCTCGCTGCGGATGTTCTCAAATGCCCAGATTCTCATGAGGAAGATTTTGATGCACCACGCTCAATCGGTGCGCACGGGATTACTGTGTGCCGTCCTGTTTACGATCGGTTGCAGCGGTGATGCTGCGTCGGGGCCGCCGCGTGCAACCGTCCGCGGCAAGATCACGTTGGACGGTGCTCCGGTGACTGGCGGCGAGATTCGATTTCGTCCTGCTGCGGAGGGCGCGGAAACGTCGGTGATGATTTCCGCGGACGGTTCCTATCAAATCGACCTGCTCGAGAACGGTCCCGTTGTTGGGCCAAACAAAGTCTTCATCGAATGGTATCGCCCCACTGATGAGAAGAACGACCAGGGCAATCCCATCTTCGAACCGGCGATTCCCGCGAAATACAACACCAAAACCACTCTCGCGGTGGAGATGAAAGCTGGGAAGAACGAGCACAACTTCAACCTGGAATCGCAGTAGTTCTGTTTCATAGTTCTTTGGTCAGCGATTCCGATTTGAATTCGTGTCTCTGCTTTTTTCGCGTTTCAATATTTTTCGCGTTCTTTTTCCAAGGGGACAATTCATGGGATCGAGTCGGCAAAAAAGAGGTTTCACGTTGATCGAGCTATTGGTCGTGATCGCCATCATTGCGATCTTGATTGCGTTATTGTTGCCGGCCGTCCAACAGGCGCGCGAGGCGGCTCGACGGTCGCAATGCAAAAATAACCTCAAGCAAATTGGCCTGGCGCTGCACAACTATCACGACACGAACAAGATTTTCGCCCCCGCCGGATTTGGCTCGCGCTCCTTTGGCGGGCATACGGCCGACTATTCCGTGGAGAACGACATTGGGAACGATCGCGGCGTGATCGCCGCCTACGCAGCAGTGATTCTGCCGTTCATGGATCAGTCACCGCTGTATAAGCGGATCGACTTCAACGTGCTTACGATGACATCGAATAACGCCATCTGGCAGACTTCCCTTCCGGGTTACGTCTGTCCGTCAGATCCAGGCAACTCCGGTCCGTGTACGCACAATGGTGGCAATTTTGCACGCGGCAATTACGGGTGTGTCATGAACAATACTCAGGTCGACGCGGGCACCATTTGGAACACCTACTGGAGCCAATACGCTACGAATACTCGTGGAGCGATGGGCGTGAGCGGAGCCGCCCGAACTCAGGATATTCGCGATGGAACTTCCAGCACCGCTCTCGTGATGGAAGTTCGAGCCTCAAGTGCTGCGGGAGATCCACGAGGATGTTGGGCCTATGCTCCTGGTCATGCGGTCTTCGGCGCGGGAGCGATGAATTCCAAGACGACCCCAGACCAATTCGATACCTGCGTCAACAACTCCGATCCCGGCATGGCGTGCAATGCCAACGGTGCCTTGGACTCGCTTCCCGGCGCCAACCGGCGTCATCTTGCACGCAGCCAACATACCGGCGGCGTCCATGCTCTAATGGCGGACGGAACTGTGCGGTTTTTGAATCAGAACATGGCCGCCTCGCTCTACGACAGTGTGCGAGCGATTTCTGACGGCACCATGGCGAACCTGGAATAACTCGGTGCATAAAGCCCAAGGGTCGGGAGTCTTTTTCAGGTTGGCAATGTCGTCACATGAATTACGATGGCGAATTGCCGCCGACCTGAAAACGACTCCCGATCTCTTCGCACTGACGCATGCGGTTAGCCGTCTTGCGAGTTTGCAAGACTCAGTGAATGTTGCGACCTGATACCGCCACACTTAACCTTTGCTTGCCTATCTCACGTTCACGTCTCCATCGAAAGATTCACCATGCTCAACGTTTGGAGTGGATTCAAGAACTGGATCACGCGGCCAAGACAGAACGCGAACCGACGCCGTCATCGGATTTCAACACTTGCTGCTGTGGAGCTGCTTGAAGATCGTAGCTTGCTGTCGACCGTCCACTTCACCGTTGATCCGCAGCAAAATCAGCAGGCCATCTCTCGGTTGATCTACGGCGTTAACCAGAGCCTGAGCGGCGATTACTCGAACAACACGTTTACTCGGCTCGGAGGCAATCGCTGGACGGCCTACAACTGGGAGAACAACGCCTCGAACGCCGGCAGCGACTACCTCTATCAAAATGATAGCTACCTCGGCGGCGGCACGACTCCCGGTGGAGCGGTCATTCCCACTCTGCAAGATGCCTCGGCCCACAACGCCGGAGCGCTGATCACAGTGCCAATCAACGGCTACGTCTCGGCCGACAAGAACGGCGGTGGCGACGTCCGCAACAGCGGCAGCAATTATTTGCAGACGCGATTCCGTCAGGAGGTCGCTCACAAAGGGAGCGCCTTCAGCCTCACGCCCGATCTGACTGACCCTTACGTTTATCAAGATGAGTTCGTGAATTGGGTCGCGACGAATTTTCCTTACGGCCAGACCGATCCCAACCGGCCGATCTACTTCTCGCTCGACAATGAACCGGACTTGTGGGCCTCGACGCATGCCGAGGTACATCCCAGCGCGACGACCTACGCCGAGTTGGTGCAAAAGACGATCGACTTCGCGGATGCCATCAAGGATGTGGCTCCCAACAGCAAGGTCTTCGGGCCGGTCAATTATGGCTGGCACGGATTCACGACACTGCAAGACGCTCCCGACGGAGCGGGCCGGGACTTTCAATCGTTCTACTTGCAGCAGTTGGCTCAAGCCGAAGTCACCACCGGGCATCGCTTGGTCGATGCGCTCGATGTGCATTGGTATCCCGAAGCTCAAGGGGGCGGAGTGCGCATCACCGGGCAAGAAACCACCGATGCCGTCGTCGCGGCGCGGCTTCAAGCGCCGCGCTCGCTGTGGGATCCGACGTACACCGAGACAAGTTGGATCACACAGTGGTCTACGTTTGGGCCGATCAATTTGCTGCCGCGCTTGCAGGGCAAGATCGCCACGAACTATGCCGGCACGAAGTTGGCCATCACCGAATACAACTATGGCGGCGGCGCTCACATTTCCGGCGGCATCGCTCAGGCGGACGTGCTGGGCATCTTGGGTCGCGACGGGGTGTTCGCCGCCAACGAGTGGCCGCTCGCCGCCAACGAATCGTTTATCGGCGGCGCTTTCGAGATGTTCCGCAACTTCGACGGCAACAACGGCACGTTTGGCGACACCTCCGTCTCGGCCAGCACTGATGACGTGGCTTCCAGTTCCATTTATGCCAGCGTCGACGCGGCCAATCCCAATGTGTTCACGCTGATTGCCATCAACAAGACGGCTCAACCGCTGTCGTCGATCATGCAGCTCGCGCATGTCTCACCCAACGCGACTGCCAGCATTTATCAACTGACCAGTGCCAACTCGAATCCGCAATCGGCGGGCAGCGTCGTGATCGCCGACCCGGCCAACTTCAACTACACGATGCCGGCCTACAGCGTCAGCACGATCCGCATTGTCTCGCCGAGCGGCCCCCCTGCCCTGTCCGTCAATAGCGTCTCGGTCACGGAAGGCAATACCGGCACGACGACGGCACACTTCACCGTCACGCTCTCTCCCGCCGCCAGCGGACCAGTGACCGTGAACTATGCGACCGCGAACGGCACCGCGATCGCCGGCAGCGATTACACATCGGCCAGCGGCACACTCAGCTTCGCAGCCGGAGAAACGTCCAAGACGATCGACGTTCTCGTGCAGGGCGACACGCAGGCAGAACCCGATGAGACCTTCACTCTCAGCCTGAGTAATCCGAGCGGAGCCGGTCTCGGCGTCGCGCAAGGGACCGGCACGATCCTCAACGATGACCTGCCGGGGCTCGCAATCGGCAACGCGACGATCACCGAAGGAAACAGCGGCAGCGCGACAACCACCTTCACCGTCACCCTGTCTCAAGCCAGCACGCAGACCGTGACGGTGCAGTACGCGACCGCCAACGGCACGGCAACAGCGGGAAGTGACTACACGGCCACCAGTGGTACTCTGACTTTTACTGCCGGCCAGACGAGCAAGACCGTTACGGTCTCGGTGACCGGCGACTTGCTCGACGAGTCGGACGAGACGTTCGTCATGAACCTGAGCGGCGCGACGAATGCCGTTCTCGCCCCCAGTCAGGGAACGTGTACGATCGTCGATGACGATGCGACTCCCAGCCTGCGGATCAACGATGTCTCCGTCACGGAGCGCACCGGGCGGACGGTCAACGCGGTCTTCACGGTCACTCTCTCCGCAGCGAGCGGATTACCGGTGACGGTCAACTACGCCCCGGCCAACGACACGGCAACGGCCCCGGCGGATTTCACACTCCTCAGCGGCGCACTGACTTTTGCCGCCGGACAGACCAGCAAGACAATCACGGTCACGATCGTCGGTGACGCGCTCGACGAGGTGAACGAAACCTATTTCGTCAACTTGACCAGTCCGGCCAACGCGACGCTCGCGGATGGTCAGGGACTGGGCACGATCATCGATGACGACGCGATGCCGAGCCTCCGCATTAGCGATGCCACCGTGACGGAAGGAACGGGGAATGCGGTCTATCTCGTGTTCACCGTCACTCTATCGGCCGCCAGCAGTCTACCGGTGACGGTCAACTATGCGACGGCCAACGGTACGGCAACGTCCGGCAGCGACTACACCGCCGCCAGCGGCATGCTGACATTCGCCGCCGGCGACACGTCCAAGACGATCTCGATCTTGATCTTCGGTGATTCGCTCCACGAATTGAGCGAGACGCTCTACATCAACCTGAGCGGCGCGCTCAACGCCACCATCGCCGACAGCCAGGGCAAAGGGACGATCAAGGACAACGATCCGTAGCCGAGCAGGGACCCCAGCCACTTCTCTTGTTCACCAATTATCATTCGCCTTTCCGAATTCATGCACCATCTCGACGAGTGCTTTGACGTTGTCCGCCGGAGTTTCAGGTAAGACGCCGTGGCCGAGATTGAAGATGTGGCCGGGACGTCCTTCTGCCGCGGCCAAGACTTCACGCGACTTGCGGCGAACGATATCGAGGTCGGCCAGCAAGACGATTGGATCGAGATTGCCTTGTACGGCGACGTCATGCCCGACGGTCTGCCAGGCGTCTCGCAAGTCCGCTCGCCAATCAATGCCGATTACGTCACCTCCCGCCTCGCGGAGTAATGGCAGCAGCGCGGGATTGCCGGTGGCGAAGTTGATCACCGGAGCCGCATGTTTCACGCCGTCGATGACCGCTTTTGTGTGCGGCAGAACGTACTCGCGATAATCGCTCGGCGACAGACAACCGGCCCAACTGTCGAAGAGTTGCACGGCCTGACAACCCGCCTCGACCTGTGCGAGGATGTATTTCACAAGGCTGTGAGTCAGACAGTCCATCAGTGCCTGCCACGCGCCGCGGTCGGAATACATCAACCGTTTGACGCGCGCATACGTCTTCGAGCCACCTCCCTCGACCGCATACGACGCCAGGGTGAACGGAGCGCCGGCGAATCCCAGAAGCGGAATGTCCGGCGGCAAGTCGCGGCGAATCAGTCGCACGGCGTCGAAGACAAAGCTCAGCGAGCCGACGTCCTCCAGCCGCCGGAAGCGGTCAATGTCGGCCGGTTCACGCAGTGGGTTGTGAATGACCGGCCCTTCCCCTTCCAGGTACTCCAATTGCAGGCCCATCGGTTCGAGGATCGGCAGCAAGTCGGCAAACAAGATCGCGGCGTCAACGCCCAACACGCGCTGTGCGGTCAACGTCACTTCAGCCGCGAGGTCCGGCCGTTTGCAAAGTTCCATGAACGTCACGCGGCGGCGCACGGCCATGTATTCGGGCAGGAAACGCCCCGCCTGCCGCATGATCCAAATGGGAGTGGTGTCCGTCGGCTCGCGGCGGACGGCCTTCAAAAATCGACTATTTTGCACGGGATCAGTCAAAGTGAGACTCCTTCGGGGGCGGCGAATTGTAGGAGTTGGAATCCGGAATGACGAAGCACTCGCGGGCTGGAAGATTTACGGGGGGCGTCTAACTAAAGATCCTGCCACTCAAAAGAACGCCGCGAACTGGCAAAGGAATGGGGGCAAAGGAATGAGCTTAGGACCGGCGCAGAAATAACTGTCCGATGTAGCTGAACTCGCCAGAGTTCAGATCC
>JAYVSP010000058.1:0-10058 GCA_043775215.1 Planctomyces sp.
AAACGCTTCCGTGAGTCGTTTGAGCGCGACCAGCGACTTCACTTTTTGCAACGACCGTTCCTGAACCGCTTCGACCATCGTCAACAACTGCTGGTGCTCTGCGGCGGACAGCGATTCCTTCCGGTCCAGCATCCGTTGCAGCTTGCCTTGCAGCGCTCGCGGCAGTCGATACTCGGCCACTTGGCGTAGCGCGCCTTCACAAGCCCTGAGCGCTTTCCGCTGGGAGGAGGGTGAACGGACCTCACCAACAGTTGCCGTGGCCATGTCGATTCTCCAAGTCATCGCGTCCGAGTTCGAGAGTTCTACGTCTGGAATTCTTTCGTCATTCGCAGTTCATTTCTGGGAATCAGTCTGACACGCTCGAAGCCCTTCGACAAGCGGTGGTTGTCCTCGCTCTCAGAGTTGCCGACCAAGTGTGGCCGCTGTCGTCGCGGTCTTCATCGAACAATGCCGTGAGCGTGCAACCGGGGTAGGCGTCAGCGAAGTCGTGAGTGAATGTCGCGAGCAATCCCACGGGAACTCGCACGAACAGTCCCACCGTGCCTTGATGCGAGCCGAGTTCCAAACAAACCGATTGCCGCTGTCGATTGGTCTCGTGAAGCGAGTTCAACACCGCCTCGGCGTAGCGCGGACCTCGGTCGTTGTCGGAGATGGCGGCGACTTGGAAGAGCACGGACTGAGCATAGCAGTCCGTGAATACTAACGTCCGTCGGAGTATTATTTCGTACCGTGCGGTTCTTCCTTGAAGTCGCCAGCATAGGGAGTGCCATCGACCTCACCGCTGATCGTGCCGTCGAATTCTTGGACGACGCCGAGCATCTCGTGTTTGCCGACGAAGCGTGAGGACGTGCCATCGGTTTCACCGTCCAGTGGCATGGCTGTCAACTCGACTTGGAAGGACGGCCCTTTGATGCTGAGTAGCAGTTTGCCGTCTGCGGCTTTGATGGGGGACGGAGTCTTCTCGTCGCCGCCGAGAACATAGACGGTGGCCTCTTGCTTGTCGTGATCGACATTGAACTCGACGTGATATTTGCCACCGCCCCAATCGGCGAGCGTCCCTTCGTGCGGACCGGCTCCGTGGCCGGCGTGCTTGTGGCCGTGATCGTCTTTGGCCAGCGTGCTCGATGCGGAGGGAGCGGGAGTCGAGTTGGGCGCGGGAGCAGACTGGTCTCCGCAGCCGACGGCGAGCGTCAGCGTGAGCAGCAAACTGGTGGAGAGTGCGAAGCGGGTCATGGTGAGAGTTCCTTTCGAGAATCCAAGTTGCGTGAGGGCGGGTGATCTGACCTGCGCTTTCACGCGGGGGCGAGGTCAGCAGTGGTTTCAGCCGAGCAAGTCGTCGCCTTCCGAGTGGGCTTGATGCACGAGCGCGTCGGCGTCCTTGCCGCTGAATTTCCAGAACAGTCCGGGGTGAATCAGGAACTCGCAGAAGGTGGATGTCACGAGTCCGCCGAGGATCACGGTAGCGACTGGATACAAGATTTCGCGGCCCGGCTCTTGTCCGCCGAGGACCAGCGGAACCAAGCCGATGCCCGCCGTCAGTGCCGTCATCAATACTGGAGCGAGACGTTCCAAGCTGCCGCGAATGACCATGCTTTCTGTGAAGGCTTCGCCCTCTTCCTTCATCAAGTGGAAGTAGTGCGTCACCAGCAGAATGCCGTTGCGGACGGCGATGCCGCCGAGCGAGATGAAGCCGACGAGGCTGGCCACAGTCAGCGATTGCTTCGTGAGCACCAATGCAATCACGCCGCCGATGAATGCGGTCGGCAGAGCGTTGAGGATTTGCAGGACGACTCGCACTGACGGATAGAGGATCATCAGCACGACGAACATGCCGACGACGGAGATCGCGGCCAGCACGAGGATCAGCGTCGTCGCTCGTTGCTGGCTCTCGAATTGGCCGCCGTATTCGATGAAGTAGCCTTCGGGGAGCGTGACTTGGCCACTGACACGTTGTTGGATTTCGGCGACGGCACTCGCGAGGTCGCGGTTCTGCGTGTTGCAGCGGATGACAATGCGGCGGCGAGCGTTCTCGCGGTTGACGGAATTCGGGCCGGTTCCTTCGCCGATGTCGGCGATCTCGCGGAGTTCGATCTGACTTCGGCCGTTCGGCAGGTCGATGCGCAGGCGGCCGAGATTCGCGTAGTCGGTGCGATAGCTCTCTTCCAAGCGGACCAGTAAATCGAATCGACGCTGTCCCTCCAAGACCTGCGACACGACTTCGCCTTGCAAGGCGGTCTGCACGATGTTGGCGATGTAGGCGCGCGTGAGGCCGTAGTACGCGAGGTCTTCGTGCCGCAGCGTGATGTGCAGTTCTTCGGTTTGCCGGATCGGTTCGATGACCGGCGGCGTGAGGCCGGGGACGTTTTGCAGTGTGGACTTCACTCGTTCGGAAAGTTGTTGCAGCGTTTCGAGGTCGTCGCCGACGATCTTCACCGCAATCTGAGCGTACACGCCGGAGACCATGTGGCTAATCAGGTGAGCCAGCGGTTGCTCGACCTCGAAGTCCACGCCGGGAGCACCGTCATGCAGGTCTTTGAGCAAGTCGCTGATAATCTCCTCGCGATGCCGGCCACTGTTCGGGTTCATGCTGAGGATGTATTCGCCAGCGTTGACGGGCGAAGCGTGCTCGTCCATATCGGCTCGGCCGGTGCGGCGCACGAAATGGAGAATCTCGCCGCGCGGGTTCTTGTCGGTCACTTGCCGGCGGCGGAAGATCGCGTCCACGGTCCCGGAGACTTGGTTCGATGCGGCCAGCGACGAACCGGGCGGCAACGTGATGTTGACCTGCACGCTCCCTTCGTCGAACTGCGGCAGGAAGTTTCGCCCCATTTGCGACAAGTGCCAGCCCGCGTAGCCGACCATCAACCACGTCGCCAACAACAGCCACACCGGGTGTGCCATGCTGAGCCGAATCAACAGGCTGGCGACCCGTTTCAAGAACCGCAGCAACAAGCCGTCGTGTTCCGCGTGAGTCGCCTTGGACTGCGGCAGCAAGTAATACGACAGCACCGGCGTCACCGTCAGCGACACGGCGAGCGACGCGAGAATCGAAACGATGTACGCGATCCCCAACGGCGTGAAGAGCCGGCCTTCGACTCCCGACAGTGCAAACAACGGCAGGAACACGAGGATGACGACCGCCGTGCCAAACACGATCGCACTGCGGATTTCCTTGCTCGCCTCGTACACGACTTGGATGGCGGATTTCGGGCTGGCGAGGGCGTTGTTTTCCTTCAACCGCCGAAAGATGTTCTCGACATCGACGATCGCGTCATCGACCAGTTCGCCCATCGCGACCGCGATGCCGCCTAACGTCATCACGTTGATCGACAAGTGCGTCCCGGTCAGGACGCCGATCATGCGGAACACCAGCGTCGTGATGACCAGCGACA
Source organism: Planctomyces sp. (assembly GCA_043775215.1). Lineage (GTDB taxonomy): Bacteria > Planctomycetota > Planctomycetia > Planctomycetales > Planctomycetaceae > SXKJ01. Next base: position 3,393 of record JAYVSP010000058.1, read on the forward strand.
GCGGAATCGCGGTCAGCGTGATGAACGTCGTGCGGAAGTTGAGCAGGAACAGAAACAGGATGATGAGCACCAGCACGGCCCCGATAACGAGCGCCTCGCCGACATTGAAGATGCCTCGGTCGATGAAGTTTCGCAGACGGAACAGTTCCGAGTTCACGACGATGTCAGCGGTCAGCGACGCCTCGGTATCGCGCATCGCCTGAGCCACGCGGTCGGTCAGGTCGCGCGTATCGACGTGCGGTTGCTTGACGACCGTGAATACGACGCCCGGCCGCCCGTTGACGCTGCCGTCGCCCCGTTTGAACTGCGGCCCCTCGACGACCTGCGCGACTTGGCCGAGCAGCACCGGCCGCTCGGTGTTGGCTCGGACGGGAATCTTTCGCAATTGATCCAGCACGATGCGCGCGTCCGGCCCCAGCCGCCCCAACACGCGAATCGACCGCTCGGTTTCCCCCGTGACCGCGAAGCCGCCGCTCGTGTTGATGTTGCTCTCGCGCAAAGCACGTTCGACATCCTGCAACGTCACGCCGTATTCGATCAACGCGCTCGGCTCGACGAGCACTTGATACTGCTTGCGGTCGCCTCCTTGCAGAAAGACTTCCGCGACGCCGGTGACTTTGAGGACTCGCGGCCGGATGACCCAATCGGCCATCGTCCGCAACGCCATGATCTGCTCGGCTGCCGTGGGGAACACCACGTCGTGTGACTGCCCCGCGATCGTCAGTGTCGCACGATGCTCATGGTCGTCCCCACGACGAAGCCCAGTGTCCGGCTCTTCGGTCTTCCACGTCACGTCATCGAGCTTCACGGCCTCCCAAGATTCGGGTCGGTGCCGATCCGTCGGCTTCCAGACGAGCAATTGCGGCGGCGCGGACTTGTCGTGAATCATCTCCGCGAGCAAACCCGTCTTTTCAATCGGCACGAGGTCGCCGCCATTCGGTCCCTGCTGGCGATAGATGCCGCACACGATGATCTGCCCCATGATCGACGCAGGCGGCGTCATCTGCGGACGAATCCCTTCCGGGAGAATTCCCTCCAACGTCGTCAGCCGCTCCTGGACGGTCTGCCGAGCGGCTCGAATTTCCGTGGTCCATTCAAACTCGATGTAGATGACGTTCAAGCCGGCCGTCGTCTGACTCCGCACAGCTTGCACGCCGCTGGCTCCCAGCAACGCGATCTCGATGGGCTGTGTGACCATCGTCTCGACTTCTTCCGTCGCCAAGCCCGGACATTCCGTGATGATGATGACGCGCGGCCGGTCGAGATCGGGGAACACGTCGATTGGCATCATCGTCGCCAGATAGCTGCCATACAGCAGCAGCACGAGGCTCATCACGACGACCAGCATCCGGTAACGAAGCGCAAATCGAATCACCGCGTTGAACATTTTGAGTTTCGCTGTCTATTACAAAGGTTGGGTTCGTTGTGGTGGTTTGGGCGGCACGTCCGTCAGTGCGAATGTTCGGCAGCAGCATCAGGCCGGTGTTCCGCCGCCGGCGCGACATGAACGACGACCGAAGCGAGATAATTCAAATGTTGCGACAACTCCTGCCGGACGTGCTGAGCAATGGCGTGTCCCTCGACGACCGACAACTGCGAATCGACGGCGACGCCTAGTTCCGCGTGCAGGCGGTGGCCCAGCCAGCGCGCTCGTAGGTCCGTGAGCGACACGACACCTGGGACATGTCCGACCGCGTGCCGAATTTCCGCCACGATTTCTGGCTCGATGCCGTCCAACATCCGGGTGAACACCGCCCGGCAGGCGTCCCAAACGATGTGGACGATGGTCAGCGTGATGAGCAGTCCCACAATCGGATCGGCCAACGGATAGCCGAGCCAGACGCCCAACGCACCAAACAAGACGGCCAGACTTGTGAAGCCATCGACTCGCGCGTGATAGCCGTCGGCGATCAACGCGGCGCTGTGGATTTCCCGGCCGACTTTGATGCGAAACATGGCGACCGCTTCGTTCCCGATGAAACCGACAATCGACGCCACGACCACGGCCCACAAATGGCTGACCGGCTGCGGTGCGAGCAACCGCTGCACGGCTTCATACCCCGCGACAACCGCGCTAAAGGCGATCAGCGCGACGACGGCCAAGCCGGCCAAGTCCTCGACGCGGCCATAGCCGTAGGTGAATTTCGGGCTGGGTTTCAGTCGCGCAAAGGCAAAGGCAATCCACAACGGAATCGCGGTGGCCGCGTCTCCAAAGTTGTGAATCGTGTCCGCCAGCAGCGCGATGCTGTCCGACAACCACACAATCACGATCTGAAAAACGGCGGTCACAAACAACCCGACGAACGACCATTTGACTGCCCAAATCCCCCGCGCGGTCGTCGTGATCGCCGGATCAACAATCCCGTGCGTGTGTCCGTGCTCGCCGTGATGAGCGTGACCATGCGAATGGCCGCCACGGTCATGATCGTGGTCATGATCGTGGTCATGATCGTGGTCGTGGTCAGATTGAGTTGGCGACTTCATCGGATTTCCTTTTACTCTTGAATGAATCAAAGCGCAATCAATGAGCGGCATGTACCGTCCCGTCGGCATGGACATGCACGTCGGCGCGAATGCCCGCAGCGGCTTGGGCTTTCAGAACTCGATTGAGTGACGCGGCTCCGTTCTGAGCGAGGTACGAACCGGGCGTGATGTTCGCGTTCTTCGCCAATACGACGTTCAGCCGATCCTCGTGCAGAACGTGGGCGGGCTTGCGATTAAACAGGTCGCCGTTCTGGCCGAAGACGTATGCCTCCGGGCCTTCGCGCACGAGGCCGGCGGCGGGCAGAACAAATACGTCTTTCATCTCTTCCACCGGAACATGCAGCCGCACGCGCTGGCCGGGTCGGAATCGCCAGACCACGAACGTCTGGTCGTCCTTTTCGTAGCCGCGCGACTGGTTGGTCAGCGGGATGAAGAAATCAAACGTCCGGCTCGTCGGATCAATTGTGTTCGCGAGATGCCGGATCTCGAACTTCTGATCCAGTGTCGGCCAATGCGAGCTGTCGTCCTCGGCGAATTCGACTTGAACCGGCCAGCCGTTCTGAGCGGCCTGCTCCAGAAACGGAGCGTCCTGCTTGAAAGCGTGGCCCTCGATGTAGAGCGAATGATGATTCGCCAAATAGCAGAGCAACTGCCCGGCCTGCACTTGTTGACCAAGATCAACCTTGAGCTCCTGCACTTCGTAAGCCAGCCCGTTGTTTTGCTGATCGACAAGCGGAAGCGCAGTCTGCCGAATGTTCGGCTCTTTGGTCGTGGCCCGGACTGGCGGCGGCGCGACCACTTCAATCGTCGAAACGAACTCTCCTTCGGCGACACTCGCGATCTGCTCCGGGCTGAAACCTCGCGTGAGCAAATCCTGTCGATGCGCCTGAATGCTTGCCGCGAGTCGCCGCTGTTGTTGCTCAAGTTCGACGATTCTTGCTTGCGGCAACGCGCCACTTTCCGCCGCTGACTTCAAGCGTGCTTGCTGCTCCTTAACCAGTTGCGTTTCGCGTGTGGATTTGAAGAGTTCCGTCTGCGAGTTTTGCAGGTATTCGCTGAAAATGCGGAGCGTGAAGAGTCGCTCCCCTGGCTTCACGGTGTCGCCGGGAAAGGCATGAACCTGAGTCACGACGCCCACTGCTGGCGCGGTCACGCCTCGATCGGAGCGTCCTGGCCGATCCACAATCTCGCCCGGAATCTGAATGGTGCGCCAATAGGTCTGCGGCTTGACCGGCTTCACGACCAAACCGAGATTCTTCCGCGCCTCAGCACTGAGCTTGAGCACTTTCGCGTCTTCAACGGGAGCGTGCGGCGAATCGGCGGATTTTTGATTTTCGATTTTTGATTTTGGATTGAGCAGTGGCAGCCAGCGGTCGCGCGTCGCGAAACCGGTAGCAACGAGTCCGATGAAGACGAGGACATTGATCGCCACGCTCCACGGCTTCCGCCGAGTCGGCTTGTTCGGTGTGTTTGTTGGTGCTGTCGTCATGTCTGTGGTCCTTTCACGAATGCGAGTCTTCGTGACTCTCGTTTCAGCGCGCGATCTGCGCGGCGTTGAGTAATTGTCGCGACGAACTTTGTTGGACTTGATTGAGCAACTGTCGTTGTCGGCTCGTGCCGCCGCCTGCGGATTGGATCGCCGTGCCGATGGACGCCGGGTTGAGTCCGCCGGTCAATTGCAAGCCTTCGATCTCGGCGGAGACTTTGTGCAATTCGGTCAGCGCTTCCACATAGGTCAGTTGCGCCTCGATATGGGTCTGCCGCGCGGTCAGCACTTGCAGGAAACCGAGTTCGCCCGCCTGAAAGCCTTGCTCGGTCAGCGACAAGTTTTCTTCGGCGTCGGGCAAGATGTGTTCTTGGAACCGATTGGCTTGCTTGAGACTGGTCTGATAACGGCGGAACGATTCGGCCAGCAGATCGCGGAGTACCAACTTCGTGCGTTCGATTTCCGAACAGGCCACGCGGATTTCGTGTTCGGCTCGATAGATGTTGCCTTGATTGCGATTGAAGACCGGCAGCGGCAACGCGACCAGCGTGCTGACGTTGGACGACTGCGTGGCTCGGTCGTATTCAGCGACGGCTTGCAGCGTGACGTTCGGAATCGCCTGCGACTGCGCGAGCGTCAATTCGGCGAAAGCGTGATCCCGCTCCGCTTCGGCCGAGCGGAGTTGCGGACTGCGAGCCAGCAGTTGCGCCCACGCTTCCCGCGCGTCGAGCTTCAGCAAGTCGTCCTTGAGTTCGCCGTCTAACGACGCGCTTGGCAAGTCGGGCACGCCGACGACGTTCGCCAACTGCTGCCACGCGGACGAATGCCGCTCCGTCGCTTCGTCCAGCGACGCTCGCACGGTCTCCAATTGAATCTTGGCCTGCAACAAATCGGCCCGCGACGCCGACTTGTTTTCGACCAGTTGCCGCACCGTCGCCAACCCACGATCCGCCGTGCGTTCCAGCTTCCGCAACGTCAGGACCGCGTGCTGTGCTCCCAAGACCTCGAAGTACCGAATCTTCACGTCGGTCATCACGCGCGTGCGTTGAGCCTCCAAGTCCCACGCCACTTTGTTGACTTCGTTGGCCTCCCAATTCTGAGCCTTCTTCAACTTGCCCGCCGTCACGAACTCCTGACTGAAAAATGCGCCGTTCGACTGCTTCACGCTGGACCGATCGGACGAGCCGCTGACGAAACCAACTTGCGGATTCGGATACAGCCCCGCTTGCTGAAAGTGTCCGCGTTCGACCTCGACAACTGCCGCCGCTTGCTCCAATGTGGGATTGTTCGACAACGCAAGCTGCTCAAGCTGCGACAAGCTGAGGCGAACGCTCGACTCGCTCGCTTCCTTGTCTGCTGGTGGCTCCTTGACCGGCGGAGCGGGTGGAACGGGGACTGCTGGCTTGTCCGCGTCCTGTGCTCGCACGGTCGCAATGATCGGAGTCACCGATGCTTTCGCCGTTCGCTTGAATGGCACAAGCGACTTCCACGCGGCCGGACGCGGTTCGCTCGCGGACAACTCGATCGCGCTCAGTGCCGAACCGACCGCCACTCCGCCCAACACGAGCCAAACCCGTTGACGTTGTTTGATCTCAAACATGATCCTTCTCCATTCCGTGGACTTATTTCCCGTGAACTCAGCACGAACGCCTCGCACGAATCCGGCGGCTCGTCAGGCGAGCGCGACTCGTCAAGGGAATCGAAGACTCTCGTGCGACTTCTGCCTTGGCTTCACAAGCCAAGCACAGATTCAATCGCTGGAACACAACACACAGCGTCAAGTCATTGCCGCCCACACTCCGCGGGCGCAAGGCATCGCGCAGCGGCGATCAACAGCGCAGAGACAGCGTTCGCAAATACAGCGGACACGCCGAAACAATGGGGGGCGGCAGACTCGATAGAATGCCGCTCAGATGCGAGACAACAACATCGCTCGCGACAACTTTCGCGAACGGAGTCTCCAGCCAAAACTTGCCGACCGCGTCTGCCGCGACGGATCGAATGGTCGGGAGCATCACCGTCGCCGCCACATAAACCGCATCGTCATCGTGCGGAGCGACCGGCAGATACCCCGTGAGGATTTCGACCTTGTCGTGGCGCTGATGCGCTTCCGATTGATGCTTGGCATCGTCGTGGTCATGGTCGCCATGATGCTGGTGCCCACAACCGTGAAGGTGAAAATGCGGCCGCGCGTCGTGCCCTTCCTGCTCGGTCACACTATCGCCTTGATGCGAATGTCCGAAGCACAGCCCTTGGCTGACCAACAGCATAGGCATCAGCAGCAGTGAGACAATCCGGCGCGTCATAATCAAACTCTTCGGCTCCTTACGCCGCTCACTTTAGGCGCGACCGATAGAGCCGACAAGGTTTGCTCGATGGATCGTTTCAACGCGGCTTGCCCAGCTTCGCAGCCGCTGCACGACAATGCGCCAAGTTTCCCCGCCCCATTGAGTCGTGCTGAATCCTCGCCGGGGCGGGCCTGTCGCGACTGGCGGGGTGTGTGATGGTTCCACTGGCGGACGGATCGGGTGTCTTGGCCCGAAGCACCCGGAGTGTCCTGGGGTGCTCACCACAAGCACGGGGGACGAGTATTCGCGAACAAACTCCGGGGACGTGTGGTGACCAGTGGAAGGAGCGGTTCTTTCACCGGCTCCACACAACCGATCGTCGGTCATTCGACAGGACTTTGAGCGTAG
>JAYVSP010000059.1:0-4747 GCA_043775215.1 Planctomyces sp.
CGACGTTTACACCATCATTGGCTGTCACCTGACCCGCACAGTGGATTTCAACTCGCGCTATGAGTGGTACAAAGACGTGGACGGCGGCGGCTATCCCGGCGGCTTCGGCATCCCGCGCACCGATTACTTCGCCGTGACCTACGGCCTTGATTATCACCCCCAGCCGTGGCTGCAATTCCGTCCCGAAATCCGCTACGACCACGCCACGCATCCCGCCTTCGGAGCCGCTCAAAACCACCGCGACCAACTGACCCTCGCCACGGAGCTCCTCTTGAAGTTCTGAGCCGGCCGTTCGCGGAAATGGAACTCGCTAGGATCACCAACGCAGATAACTCCGCAGTAGGCAGATTTAGGCAGTCGCCTGCAACTCATGCGCGTATCCATGAATTTCGTTCCGCAGTCGTGCGAGGTCGTCCAAGGGAGCTTCCGCCATCACGGCGAAGAGAGCGGGGTCTTTCGGCAGGACGTTCTCCTTCAAGTCATCCAGTGCTCGCAGGAGTCGCCCCATTTGCTCCAGCGTTGTGCGGAGTTGATCGACGTTGGTCAGCATGATTTCCAATCTACGCGACTGACAATTGCTGCTGATTGCGAACCGTGACGGTGGGATCGCTATTCCGCGGCGGAACCGGTAACTGTTGCTGTTGCATCAATGAAATATGTTCTTGCATGCCCCAGCGGGCTTGATAGAGACAATCTTCGACCGAATGGCCGATGCCGGAGAAGCCTTCCAATTCCGGTGAAAAGAAGCCGAAATAGTCCGGCTCGTCGGTGGCTTCGATGATGAGCGAGTATGGCAAGTCAATCATGGCGATGTCCTACGGTTTCTTGATGCCGGCGGATTTGAGAATCGCGTGACAAGTGCCGGTCGGGATTTCTTTCGAACCATGATAGTCCACTCGCACGAGGTTCGGCCAACCTTGTTTCGAGTAGTATCGAATCGAGCCCTTCTCCTTGAGTAATCGAAAACCGCTGGCTTCCAGCAGACGGACGAGTTCGCTAAAGCTCATGAATTTCTCTCTCGGCGGCTCAAAGTAAATCACTTTCTCACGGGCGCAGTAATAGATGCAGTAGAGATTCGGGGCGTTGCAGCCTTACGCGATCGCCTTTTTCACGACGTTGCCGCGTGTCCCCGTGATGCGTTCTTCGAGGCCCTTGTAGAAGAACGTCAGGCGTTCGTGGTCGAGGCCCATGAGATGCAGGATCGTGGCGTGCAGGTCGGAGACGTGGCACGGTTCATCGATGGCCGCGAAGCCGAGTTCATCGGTCGCGCCGATGGCTTGACCGCCGCGGGTGCCGGCTCCGGCGAGCCACATCGAGAAGCCGTGCCAGTCGTGATCGCGGCCCGGTTTGTTGACTCCTTCGCTGGTCGGAGTGCGGCCAAACTCGCCGCCCCAGACGAGCAGCGTTTCGTCCCACAGGCCCCGTTGCTTGAGGTCAGTCATCAACGCGGCGATCGGTTGATCGGTCTCGCCTGCGTGGATCGTGTGGTTGCTGATGCAGTTGTTGTGTCCGTCCCAGGTATCCTCGATGTGCCCGCCGCCGGAATACAACTGAATGAACCGCACGCCCCGCTCAATCAGCCGCCGAGCGATCAGGCACTTGCGTCCGAAGTCCGCCGTGCGAGCGTCGTCCAGCCCGTACATCTCCTGCGTCTGCCGCGTCTCTTGCGAGAGATCGACGACCTCGGCGGCGGTTGTTTGCATTCGATACGCGAGTTCGTAGGACAAGATTCGCGCGACCAATTCCGACTCGCGCGGCCGCGACGCGAGATGCTCGCGGTTCAGCTCGCCGAGCAGATCGAGCGACTTGCGTTGCGTCCGATCGGAAACTCCCGCCGGCGTCGCGAGGTCCAACAGCGGCGTCCCCTGACTACGAAACAGCGTCCCCTGATACGCCGCCGGCATGAACCCGCCCGTCCAATTCGATGCGCTGCCGATCGGCCCGCCGCGCGGATCGGTCATCACCACGAAGCTCGGCAGGTTCGCGTTCTCGGTGCCGAGGCCGTAGCTCAGCCACGCACCGAGGCTCGGCTTGCCGATGAGCACGCTGCCGGTATTCATCTGCAAGCAGCCTGACGCATGCGCCGCCGTGTCCGCGTGCATCGACCGAATCACGCAAATGTCATCCGCATGCCGAGCCGTATGCGGGAAAAGACTGCTGATCGGCAACCCGCTCTCGCCATGCGGCCGAAACGGAAACGGCGACTTCATCAAATACCCGATCGGCCGCCCGTTCGATCCCACCTTCGCCTTCCCGGAGTACGCCGTCCCATGAAACTTGTCGAGCATCGGTTTTGGATCGAACGTGTCGACTTGCGAAGGAGCTCCATTCATAAACAGAAACACGCAATGCTTCGCCCCGCCAAAATGCGGAGCCTTCGGAGCCAGCGGATGCAACTCGCTCGCCGCCGGTCTGTCCGCCAAACCACTCTCTGCACGAGCCTGGTTTGTGAAGAACCCGTCCCGGCTCAACAGATCAATCAGCGCAAGCCCGGCAAAGCCGCCGCCCGCCTCCCACAAGAACTCGCGACGAGTTTGCCCGCATGGAGTCACGTTGGGGATGAATCGGCGAAACATTCGAGTCCTTGTCTATCGGTCTGTGCGGCTAGGGCTTTTGATTGATTGAGTCCACGAGTCCAGTGACCCAATTCGATTTGAAGTACTCCGTCGATGCGTTGACGCTCGACTGCCAGACCCACAATCTGGCTCGAAAGGCCATACTTAACTGACTGTCTGCGGTTCGTTCCAAGTTTCTCAGCAAGGCCAATTTGCCCGATTCGAACCTCCGGCCCCGTTTTGCCTCCCAATATCGTCCTTCGGCTCGGCCCGTGCGATTCTCCGATTGTTCTCTCCCTCGTTCTTTCCCTGCGCCTTTGAACTCGGCGTTGGCCAAAATGACGGCGGATGCCTGGCTGGCGATCATCGTCCGCAGTTGCTCTCTCGTGAGCGAACCAGGCAGAAAATCGACCTTCGAAAGCCACTCGAAGTCCTCGGAATATCCGGGGTAGACTTGGCTACGTGGTATTTTGTTGTACGAGACTTTCAAACGATCAATCTGCTCGGCGACAATCTGCAACTCACGAGGCACTTCCTTGTCATTCGGCCAAATCAATGCTTGTCGCAACACCAATAACTTAATTCCCACCTCAGCGGTTGGGTTGCCCGCATTGAGATCCAGTCGTTGCTCCAAGAGTTCGTCAATCAACCGAGTGACATCGTCCACCAGTGGCTTCCATTCCTCGCGATCCACTCGCATTTGCAACCGCCACGTCTTGATATGCCAAAGCCAAAAATCCTTCTCCCCAAATTCTTTGGCCAATGAACCGAATTCATCCCAATCCTGAGCGAGAACCGCGAGGAGCGTGCGTGCCTGTAAGAGCTTAACACGATTGGAATCGCTCACCTCAAGCCCGGCCAACCTCCGACGCGACTCCTGATAGATCTCCGGCAAATTCGATCGATCGTGTTCCTCGAAGTACTGCGTTTTCTGGACAACCGCGAGCATGATTTTCTGCTCTTCGCGTTCCAATGGTTCCGCAGCCACGACTGAAATAAACTCGACGCAAATCAGACCAAGAACAATCAGCGGCCGGGTTGCTGGCACCAGGCCAATCAACCGAAATGATGACATGACATCTCCAATCGCGAACGTCGGGCTATTCTGTCTTGCCTTCGTCATCCGTCACTACGAATAACTCAGACACCTTGCAGCGGAATTCAGGAAGCACATCTTCGCCGCTCAGTTCGTCCGCGTCATGGAGTTTCACGGCGGAACGATCTGCACGATAGACCGTCACCGTTTCGGCTTTGGGTGAAATGACCCAGACCAGGCGCACGCCAGCGTCGAGGTACTCTTCCACTTTGACCTCGGCCTCGTCGGCCAAGTCATTCGGAGAGAGCACCTCGACGGCGAGATCGGGCGGAATTCGGATGTAGCCTTTGGGAATTCGTTCCTTCGGAAATCGTCCTCGCCGCACAAAGGACACATCTGGCTTCCGAACCTTGCCGGGATCATCGGCATAGCACTGGTATCCGCAATCGGTCGTGAAGAGATGACCGGGCACGCGACCGTGATACCAAAGAAAGATTAAGCCAAACAGATTCCCCGCGATCCAAGTCGATTCGGCTCCCATGTTTCGCTCCACAAGTTCGCCATTGACCAACTCGTAGTCCACCTCATTGGGCATTGCGAGCAAATCATCAGGGGTCAAGAGTTCGGCCAAGATTTCAGTTGGCATGACGCAGTCCTCTTCCAGCGATGGCAACATGTTATTCTCCGCACGGCTCGAAATGAAACATCGTGGCGGACGCTGCCAGCATCCGAACCGACGCAAGCTGCGTCGGCCACGTTTCAAATTTGGCCGTTCGGAGAATAACTCTCTCGGCGTAGAACCACCAAGAGGTCGAGTTCCGCCGCCGTCCTATAATGCGGAGCTTTCGGAGCCAACGGATGCAACTCGCTCGCCGCCTCTTTAACCGTCGAGCCACTCTCGTCACGAGCCGCCTTCGCAAAGAACCCATCCCGACTCAACAAATCAATCAACGCGAGGCCGGCAAAGCTGCCGCCCGCCTCCCACAAAAACTCGCGCCGAGTCCGACTGCAGGGAGTCACGTTGGGGATGAAGCGATGAAGCATGAAAGAGTCCCGTCAACAACAGGGATGGAGGCATCACCACGGAAACTCACTTCCGAGGTCGTGGCGGTCGCGTGCGAAGGCCGTGATCAAGGTTTCCTGTGTTTGTGAAATC
>JAYVSP010000060.1:0-9452 GCA_043775215.1 Planctomyces sp.
ATCCTGCTGGTGACCGGCAAGAGTGACAATCACACGCTGCTGGTGTTTCGCGGACAGAGCGGTACGACAGCCGCCCCGCATGCCGTTGGAGCCAGCATCAACCTGGCCTTCGATCAACGCGGCAGCAGTCGGGTCGTCGGCTCCGCTTCTGACATCGGGGCCTTGGAAGCACAACTTCCGTCGCGTCCGATCGTCGTGGACAGTTTGGGCGATGTCGTCGACGGGGACTTTTCAGCGGGTCATTTGAGTCTGCGTGAGGCAATCGCGCTAGCAAACACGGTGTTCGCCGGAACGGATGAGATTCAGTTTTCGCCGATCCTGTTCGGAGCGGGTGGGAATACACCCGCCACGATTCGGTTGAATGGAACCGAGTTGTTAATCACGTCCGACCTGACGATCACTGGGCCAGGGGCCGGGCTGTTGACCATCAGCGGGGCTGACCTCTCGCGAATCTTCTATGTGGACGATGGCAATGCGGGGACGAACAAGACGGTCAAGATTTCCGGCTTGGCGTTGAGCGGAGGAAATCCGTTTGGAAATAACTCACCCTCACCCTCACCCTATTCGTTATCCAGCGGGGGTATTTCCAATTCCGAGAACCTGACGGTGAGCGAATGCCTGATTTCGCAGAATCGAGGGGCGGGTATTGCCAACTTGGGAACGCTCACCGTTTTGAGCAGCACGATCTCCGAATGCCTGGGGGATAACGGAGCCGCAATCGATAATATTGCCAGTGGCCATGTCATCGTCATCAACAGCACGTTTGCGAACAACCGTGATGGTGTCGTGAACGAGGGAGGCGAGGTCACACTGGTCAACGCGAACCTCAACGCCACTCATACTTTCTCTTTTGGAACTCAGAATCTCGGCGGGACGATGCGACTCGCCAACACAATTGCAGAACGGATCTCCAATAGCGGCACAATTACGGCCCAGAACAGTTTGATTTCCTCAATCTCCGGGTCGGAGCTGATCGCGAGTATGACGCCGGACGCCAATGGCAACCTCATTGGCGGCTCGACGCTGATTGATCCACTGTTAGGGCCACTGGCGAACTATGGGGGGCCAACGCTGACAGAATCCTTGCTGCCGGGAAGCCCGGCAATCAATCGGGGCGGGGCATTGGCGACGGTCGCGGGCGGCGGGCTGACGAATGACGCAACCGACGCGTCGCTGACGGTGGATGACCCGACATTCCTGGCCGACGGGGTGTCGATTCAGATCGATTCGGAAATCTTGCTGGTCACCAACAAGAACGGCAACACGTTGACGGTGGCACGCGGGCAGAGTGGCACGACAGCCGCCACGCATGCCGTTGGAGCCAGCATCAACCTGGCCTTCGATCAACGCGGCAGCAGTCGCGTCGTCGGCTCCGCTTCCGATATCGGGGCCTTAGAAGCAGGGATCGGCGGAACTAACACTTTTACAGTCTCCACAGGAACGCTCAAACTCAGTCCGAGCAGCGGGCTCGGGACTTCAATAATTATTGTCATCGGGGCCGAAGCGACTGTTGACCTCAACGGTGTGAGTGCGTCACTCGCTGGGTTGTCCGGTGCTGGAAGTCTCGTAAATCACTCAGAAACGCCAGCCGCCTTGACACTCACGACGTCGGGGACCAGCACTTTTAGCGGTTCGATCACGGGTGCAACGGAAGTGACGATCAGCGGAACCGGGCGGCAAAATATCAACGGAACTGTCGACGGACACGTCACGGTGACGTCGGGTGCCACGCTGGGTGGCGAAGGCATCGGCACATTCAACGGCGGCGTGACCGTTGAAGTCGGAGGCACATTTGCGCCCGGGAATTCGCCAGGAATCGTCGACTCTGGAGATATCACCTTTGATAGCGGCTCGACCCTTGAAATTGAAATCGGGGGCACGACTCCAGGCAACTGCTCCAGCAATCATGACCAGCTTCGAGTCACCGGCTCCGTCACTCTGGAGAACAATGTCATCCTGGCCACGTTGCCATTCAATGGCTTCATCCCCGCTGTCGACGAAAAGTTTGCCATTCTCCTCAACGACGGGACTGATGCTATCAGTGGTACGTTCCGCGGTTTGCCGGAAGGCGGGATCATTACGAATTTCCTCGGCAGCAGCTTGAGCGCAAGAATTACCTACGTTGGGAACGCCGACAGTGGCAGCGTCGGCAACGATATCGTACTCACTGCCATCACTCACGCGATTGCCGTGACGACAACGGTGGATTTGACGGATGCTGCGGAATCGGATTTGACATCGTTGGATGCCCTATTCGCCCACCCCGGCTCTGATGGAAAAGTCTCGTTGCGAGAAGCGATCTTAGCGGCCAACAACACGCCGGGCACCCCAACGATTGCGTTCGCCCTCTCGGCCGACGACCCGAACCATTTCGTCTACGTGGATGACAATTTGCAATCTCCGGGACAGAAAAATGGATCCGTGAGTTTGTCAAATCGGATGGTCACCGCCGCTGCTGACGACTCACAGATCAGTGGCATCGACAAGGATTACGCCCACAGTTGGTGGTCGATCAAACCGATCACCACCGCGCTGCCAGACATTTTGAACTCGGTCATCATTGATGGCTACACGCAATTGGGAGCCAAGGCGAACACGAACGGGCCGCGGCGCGGCATTGATGCGGTTCTGCGGATCGAACTCGACGCGAGCATGGTGTCCAACAAGAGTTACAATACCACCGGGGGGCTGACCATCACCGGGAATAACAGCAGGATTCGAGGACTGGTGATCAATCGCTTCACCGGCGGCCAAGGGATCTATATCAGTGGTCCCAATGGCGGCACCGGCAACCATGTCGAAGGCAACTTCATCGGCACCGACGTGAGCGGCACGAGAGCCACCAATCCCCCCGATTTGACCCCGCTCAGTCAAGGTAACGCCGGTTATGGTGTGCATGTCTCGTTCGGCTCGCAAAATTGGATCGGGACCGACGGCGATGGACTGAATGATGAGGCCGAACGCAATCTCATTTCGGGCAATAACTGGGGCGTTGTACTCCGAAGTGGTGCCTCAAATAACGTCGCGGGTAATTTTATTGGCGTCGACATCACGGGAACCAAGGCGATCGCCAACTGGATGGGCATCGCATTCTTGGATACTTCCGGAAACCGGATCGGCACTGATGGCAATGGTTTGAGTGATGCCATCGAACGAAACATCATCTCCGGCAACAAAATCGGTATCGGGCCTGGCGGGGGATCGGGTGAAAGCCACGAACAAATCTTTGGAAACTTCATCGGACCGGATGTTACTGGCACCACGTTTGTCGCCGGGACGTACGCCGATGGCAGTCACCCCTATCACGGCAACTCCTTTGTGGGAATCGGAGCCGCTATTGGTGCGACCGACTACTTCATTGGCAGCACGACGAATCCCGTACTGGCAAACACGATTGCCTTCAATGATATCACTGGTGTTGCGATCTTGAATTTTGCCGGCCGAGGCAATCCCACAGGTATTCAGGTCCGGGGCAATTCCATCCATGACAACGGTGCCCTGGGAATCGATCTGGGCGGCTACACGGCACCGGACGGGCCAACCCTTGTTCAAACGCTGTCTGCGGACGTCCAGGTGGGGGCGACGAAGTTGACGCTTAGCAGCGTCACTCCGTTCAGTAAACCGCTGGCAACACCGTTCGATATTCAAATTGGATCGGGCGTGACGCTCGAAATAGTGCATGTGAAGTCTGTCGATGTGGTCGCGAAACAATTAACGCTCGCGGCGGGGGTTGTCTTCGATCACTCGTCTGGAGATCGTGTCTTAAGTCTCTCTGGCCCCAATGGATTGCAAAACTTCCCGGTGATCTCCGCAGCGTTAATCGGTCCAGCGCGTGCTCTCATCAGTGGGTCGCTGGAAACCACACCCAACGCGACCTTTACTGTGGATTTCTATGCCAGTCCCGACGCGGACCCATCCGGCTACGGCGAAGGCAAGTATTATCTCGGCTCGACAATGGTCACCACCAATGGCAGCGGCCACGGGGAATTTCCCGACACGCTGCTGACGTTCCCGGCAATTCAAGGTGATGTCATCCATTTCGTCACGGCCACAGCCACGGATGCTACAAGGAACACATCAGAATTCTCTTTGGCCTACGCCACCTCAACGCACAACCCGATGGCGACGATCTCGGTCAGTGACGCTCTCGTGACTGATGCGGACAGCAACGACACGTTCTCAGTGATAGTCCGCTATGACGAATCGATGAGCACATCGACGTCCCCCTCCATCAGCTTCAGCCCCACGGTTTCCAGCACGATCACGCTCGGCTCAGGAATGTGGTCTTCCGGAACGTACGCCAACGACACCTACACATTCAGGTACACCGTGTCCGATGCGGGAGTCACGGCGTTAGGCGTGGATGTGACTGTTTACGGGGCGACGGACGTGGTCGGTAATACGCAGGAGTCCAAGACGGAGACGGACGCCTTTGACATCGACACGCGCAACCCGATAGTGACGGTGTCGATCGCGGATTCGTCATTGAGTGACAGCGACAATGTTTCGGATGTAACGTTCGTGTTTAGCGATGCTCCGACGGGATTCGAGGCGGAAGATGTCACCACGTTGCATGGTACGCTCGGCGCGTTTTTGATGGTGGATGCGACGCACTACACGGCCACATTCACGGCGGAAGACGGGGTTGAGGGATCAGGCTCGGTGTCGATCGCCGCAGGAAGCTACCGTGACGCGGCCCTCAACAGCGGCGGAGGTGGTTCAGACGACGTCAGCATCGACACCATCGACACGCTGAACAACCTTCCCTTTGACGGAAATGGCGATGATACGCCCGACAGCCAGCAAGAGAATGTCACATCGCTCACGGTCACATCGCTGACCGACAGCGACATCCCGTACTTGACGATCGAGTCGCCGGAAAACACAAGTGTTGAAAACGTCGTCTTGGTGAACGTGAATCCGACCCCGGACGATCCTCCGCAGGGAGCGTCATTTCCGGTCGGCTTCCTCAACTTTGGGGTCCAGGGCCTCGACAGCGGCGCAGCCTCGACGGTCACTCTATTTATGCCGTCCGGCGTGATGGTCAATGCTTATTTCAAGTACGGTCCAACCGCCGCGAACCCAACGCCCCACTGGTATGAATTCCTGTTCGACGGCACGACCGGCGCGGAATTCAGTGACGGCAGTGACGGACGTCGCATTATCACGCTGCACTTCGTGGATGGTGGGCGAGGCGACGACGATTTGATGGCCAATGGCACGATCGTTGATCCGGGAGTTCCGGCGCTCGTAGCTTCGCTTTCCATTGGACCTCTGAATTCTGTCCGGGCGGAAGGCGATCTTGGCACGACGCCATTCACGTTTGCCGTGACTCGCACGGGCAAAACCGACGAGACCACGAGCGTGTCTTACGTTGTTGCCGGAGCGCCCTTGAACCCTGCGGATGCGGATGACTTCGGCGGGACATTCCCTTTCGTGGGAATCTTGACGTTCAGCCCGGGTGAGACGTCGAAGATCCTCACGATCGACTTTTGGGGGGATACAACCGTCGAGAATGCCGAAACGTTCGTCGTCACGCTGTCCAGTCCCAGTGGCGGTGCGACCATCATTTCGGAGTCGGCGACTGGCACGATTCTGAATGACGACGGAGCCCTCTTCCCCGGTGAAACGGCGACCGTGGGTGGCAGTCCGAATTCGGTCGTGCATGCCGACTTCAACAGCGATGGCTTGAGCGATCTGGCGACGGCCAACTTTGACTACAGCACAGTGAGTGTGTTGTTGGGTCATGGAGATGGGACATTTCAAACGCAGGTGTTTTATGTGACCGGTGCTGGTCCAAATTCGATGACGGTCGGCGACTTCAATGGGGACGGCAAGAGTGATCTTGTGACGGCCAACAACGGAGACAGCACGGTGAGCGTGTTGCTGGGGAACGGTGATGGAACGTTCCAGACGGCGTTGGCCTACGGTTCCGGTGGCAGTACGACGGCGGTGACGCTCGGGGACTTCAACGGCGATGGCCACAGCGACCTCGCCGTGACAATTAGCGAATTCAACACCGTGAGTGTCTTGCTGGGAAATGGCGATGGGACGTTCCAATCGCAGACGTCCTACGCCACCGGCTCTAATCCAATTTCCGTGACGGTGGGCGACTTCAACGGCGATGGCCACAGCGACCTCGCCACGGCCAATTCAGGAATCAACTCGGTCAGCGTGTTGCTCGGAAATGGGGACGGGACTTTCCAATCGCCACAGGATTACAACACAGGGGGGAATACGCGGTCCGTGACGGTGGGTGACTTCAACGACGACGGCCACAGCGATCTCGCCACAGCCAACTTTTCTAGCGGCACGGTGAGCGTGTTGCTGGGAAATGGAGATGGGACATTCCAAACGGAGAGGGCCACAACCACGGGGAGTTTTCCGAGTTCCGTGACGGTTGGGGATTTCAATGGAGACGGCCAGAGTGATCTTGTGACGACGAATCTCTACGGCAACGCCGTGAGCGTGTTGTTGGGAAATGGCGATGGGACGTTCCAAGCGCAGGTGAGTTACGGTGTCGGTTCTAACCCGAATTCCGTGACCATCGGAGATTTCAACGGCGACGGCCAGAGCGATCTCGCGGTGGCCAACAATGCCAGCAACACAGTGAGCGTGCTGCTGGGGAATGGCGGTGGAACGTTCCCAGCACAGAGGGCCTTCGGCACCGGTTCGGCTCCGATCGGCATAACGTCCGGCGACTTCAACGGCGATGGACAGAGCGACCTGGTGACGGCCGATTTCTTTGGAGACACGGTGAGCGTGTTGTTGGGTAACGGCGACGGGACGTTGCAGGCACATGTCGCCTACAACGTTGGCACTGGTCCGCACTCGGTGACGGTCGGCGACTTCAATGGGGACGGCCAGCGCGATCTCGCGATAGCAAATGAGTTTAGTAACTCGGTGAGCATATTGCTGGGGAACGGCGATGGGACATTCCAACCACAAGTCACATATGGAACGGGGAATTATCCCCTTTCGGTGTCTGTCGGTGACTTCAACACCGACGGTCAAAGTGACCTCGCAGTTCTCAACTCCGATAGCAGGACGGGAACCAGTGGCTCGGTGGGCGTGTTGTTTGGGAATGGGGATGGGACGTTCCAAACCCAGATCGCCTACGGCACCGGTAATGCACCAACTTCGATGACGTTCGGCGACTTCAATGGCGACGGTTACACTGACGTCGCGACTGCCAACTTAGGTGGTGGCACGGGCAGCGGCGGCACAGTGAGCGTGTTACTGGGCAATGCGAATGGGACGTTCCAAACACCGATTGCCTTCAACACGGATTTTCGAGGGTGGTCAATCATCGTCGGCGACTTCAATCGCGACGGCCAGAACGACCTCGCCACGGCCAACGCTGAGAGTGACACGGTAAGCGTATTGCTGGGGAAGGGCGATGGGACATTCCAGCCGCAAGTGGACTATCCCACTGGTTCTTTTCCGAATTCTGTGACCGTTGGTGATTTCAACGGCGACGGCAAGAATGACCTCGCTACGGCCAACGTCGAGAGCAACACGATCAGCGTGTTGCTCGGAAATGGGGATGGAACGTTTCAATCACAGGTGGACTACGGCACCGGTATTGGTCCGTATGCCGTGACGGTCGGCGACTTCAACGGCGACGGCCAGATCGACCTGGCCACGGCGAACCTCGCCTTTGGCACCGTGAGTATCTTGCTGAATGAATCCGGCGGTTCCGACGCGGACAGCGACGGTGTTCGTGCCAGTGTGGAAGATGCCGCTCCGAACGGCGGCGACGGAAACGACGATGGCACGCCGGACAGCCAGCAAGACAACGTCACGTCACTCCCCAACAGCAACGACCAGCAGTACGTGACCATTGCATCGTCAGGCGGCACAAGCCTGGCGAACGTCGCTGTGGCTGTCATTCCGTCGAATCCACCCGCAGGAGTGTCGCTCCCTGTCGGTTCCTTCAACTTCACGGTCGAGGGCCTCACGGCGGGCGCAGCAACCACAGTGACTCTGTTCATGCCGGCTGGCGTGACGGTCAATACATATTACAAGTACGGCCCGACTCCGAGTGACGGATCATCCCACTGGTATGAATTCCTGTTCGATGGCTCGACCGGAGCGGAATTCAGTAACGGTCCTGACGGCCGTCGCATTATCACGCTGCACTTTGTTGACGGTGCGCGAGGCGACGATGACCTCAACGCGACAAATGGTCTGATCCGGGATCCTGGCGTTCCAGGATTAATCACCCCCGTGAACCACGCGCCGACCGTAGCCCACAAGATCGCCAATCAACCAACGACGCAAGACACGCCGTACAGCTTCCAGTTCGCAGACGATGCCTTCAATGACGCGGATGCCGGCGACTCATTGACGTATTCGACCGGCACACTGCCCGGCTGGTTGCATTTCGATGCCGGCACGCGAACGTTCACCGGCACACCGCTCAACGTTGACGTTAGCACCGTCAGCATCACGGTCACGGCCACGGACCTCAGCTTGGCGGCGATCTCCGACTCGTTCGACATCACCGTCGCCAACACCAACGACACGCCGACGCTCGCGAATCCGCTGGCCAATCAATCGGCGGTCAGCGGCTCGGCGTTTTCGTTCAACGTACCGACGAACACGTTTGCCGACGTCGATGTCGGCGACTCGTTGACTTACTCGGCCACGAAATCCGATGGCAGTCCGTTGCCGAGTTGGTTGAGCTTCAATACGTCATCGCGCACGTTGTCGGGAACACCCACGAACGGGGACTTGGCGTCATTGTCGATCAAAGTGTCCGCCACAGACACCGGCCATGCAGCCGCCAGTTCGACGTTCACGTTGGCAGTGGTGACGGACATCTCCTATGTCGCAAAAGGCAATGCCATACTCAGGGCGTTCGTGGTCAACAGTCGCTTGATGGTGACGATCAACAACGTGCCGGACACGCGATTCGATAGCCTCGATCCCGCGTTCATTCGATCCATCACGATCACCGGCGGCACGGGAGCGGACGCGATCATCCTCACGGGGACGTCGGCCGCGACCATCTTGTCGCTGGCCACTTATTCGCGGTTGACGAATTTGTCGCTCAATGGTGGATCGGGGAACGACACGATCTCCGGCTCAGACTTCAACGACACAATCACCGGCGGGCTGGGCGACGATGTGCTGAATGGCGCCGGTGGGACCAACACCTTGAAGGAAACGGGCAATGTCAACTTTACACTCACCAACACCAGCTTGACCGGACTTGGGACGGACAAGCTGGCGAATCTGCAAGTCGCCAATCTGACGGGCGGCGGGAGTGCGAACACGTTCACGGTCAGCGGATGGACGAGAATGGGAAGCTTTGTTGGCGGAGGCTCGATCGACACGATCGTGGCCAGCAAAGATCGCAACTTCATCCTGTCGAACACCAGCCTGCAAACCAGCGACGGAATGAGTCTCTCATTGACCGGCTTCAAGAAAGCGACGCTGGCGGGCGG
>JAYVSP010000061.1:0-2600 GCA_043775215.1 Planctomyces sp.
CCCTGGCATGACTTGACCTCCCGCCTCAAAATCGAGGACCGGCGGGAAATATACAATTTTCCGTTTTCATGAAACCCTACTTCCGAGATGTGGCACTAGGGTGCGGACTGCGGTGTTTGTCGCCATCCGTATATCCGTGTCGGGCATCGCGGTCCCACACGGATGGGAACAAACCATGTTTCTCATCGAAAAAAAAACCGCTCCGAAAGTCCCATAGATTCTCCACCGACTTTTCTGACACCCGACACCGCCGAATGATAGATCGGAGATTCTCTTTACGGTTTATCTCCGCTGCTCGATACTCGTGTCTCAAAGACCGAAGCGGAGTGGAGCCGAGCATGGAGTTTCGTCAGATCGTCGCATATCACGGGCCGAACCGTTGGGCGAGTGTGCCCACGTTGGAAGTGCTCGTTGAGTTAGGTTCGCAGTCCACCTGGCGGTCGAGCGCCTCAACGCCAGTCATGGAACGATTATTGGCCTGGTTGCCGGCGTTGGATGACCCGCCGCAACAGGTTCCGCTTGGCCGTTTGGATGCGATCCCGGCCGAGTCGTTTCGCAAGCGGTCGGAGCGTGGCTTGTCGCTCGCCTGCGTGCTGGAGCGGGTGACGTGTGTGCTCGAAACCGCTGCCGGAACGCCGCCTCGGCACTGCCAATGCACGGCAATCGACGCCGTCGGTACGTTTCGATTGACGTTTGAATTCGAGGAAGAAGCACTCGGACGCGCCTGTTTGGAAACGGCGCGGCAGTGCGTTCTGGCGGCGCTCAACGACGAACCCTTCGACGCGCCGGCCGAAATTCGCAAGCTGGTCGATCTGGCTGACGATGAGCGTTTGGGGCCGAGCAGTCGCGCAATCCTGCGAGCGGCGCATGCGCGCGGTGTTCCCTGCCGCCGGATGACGACTGGCAGTTTGGTGCAACTCGGTGAGGGAGCCCGACAGCATCGCATCTGGACCGCCGAAACGGACCAGACCAGTTCCATCGGCGAAGACATCGCTCAAGACAAAGAGCTGACGAAGCTGTTACTGCGATCGGTGGGTGTGCCGGTGCCGCAAGGCCGCGTGGCTCAAACGCCTGATGAAGCGTGGGCTGCCGCGCAAGAGATTGGTCGCGCGGTCGTGGTCAAGCCACGCGACGCGAATCATGGACGCGGCATCTCGTTCGACCTCACGACTCGCGAACAGATCAACGCGGCGTTTGACCGTGCTCTGGCCGAGAACAAACCAGGGACCGAAGGCGTGATCGTCGAGCAGCACGCTCACGGACAGGCACATCGGTTGCTGGTTGTCGGCGACCGGTTGATCGCAGCGACTCGCGGGCAAAACGATATTGTCATCGGCGACGGTCGCAGCACCATCGCCGAACTCATCGAAGAAGAGAATCGTGATCCGCGCCGCGGCGAGAACTACACCGATCCGTTGGACCGCATCAACCTCGGAGAGACTGTCTTGCTGCAACTCAAACGGCACGGCTACACGCCCGAATCCATTCCGGCGGACGGACTCAAAGTGGTGCTCAAGATCAATGGCGACCTGACGACGGACGTCACCTGCGATGTCCACCCCGCCGTGGCCGAGCGGGCTGTGTTGGCCGCGCAAACGGTCGGGCTGAACATTGCGGGGATGGACGTGATCGCCGAGGACATCGGTTGTCCGCTCGAAGAGCAGGGAGGCGTGATCATTGAGGTCAATGCCGGTCCAGGATTGGCAATGCACGTCGCGCCGCTGTATGGGCAGCCTCAGCCCGTCGGCGACGCCATCGTCGAGCTGATGTTTCCCGGTGGCGAAGACGGCCGCATTCCGATCATTGGCATCGCCGGCGGTCCCGCGGCGGGAGGCATCGCGCAACTTCTCGCCGCGCTGCTCCGCAAATTGGGCCGTCGTGTCGGCATGACGATTGGCTCACAAGTCCATGTCGACGGACAGCGGCCATACTCGCTGCGCGGCTCCGACCGGGATCGCATTCGCTCGCTGCTGCTGCACCCGCGCGTCGAGGCGGCGATCTTCGAGAGTCATCCGGAGGAAGCTCTCGCGGCCGGCTTGGGCTGCGAGCGGTGCGATGTCTCCGTCCTCGTGGGCCTTTCGTCCGATGCCGACCTGCCGCTGATTCATGCCGTGCCTCCCGAAGGCGCAGCGATTGTCCCGGCGACGTCGGAAGTGGACCGCATCCTCTCAATCTGCCGCGGTCCGGTCGTGCTGTACTCACTGGAAGGAGAAACGCCGCAACTGCGAGATCATCAAGCCCGCGGCGGTCGAGTGGCCTTCGCGCTGGGTGAGAGCCTGATCCTGGGAACCGGCCCAAACGCCTTCTTCGTATCACTGAAGGGCCTCGACGCCAAAACGCCCGCGCCGCGCGAATACCTGCTTCCCGCCGTTGCTGCCGCATGGTCGGTCGGCATGCCTGTTGAATTGCTTCGCGACATCCTGGGACGGAAGGGACTGTGACGAGATTCCCCCACCGACCCCGCTGTCGGTGTGCCCACAAATCCTGGCAGCCCACACTATCCCGAAGCGTCAGTTTTGAAGTTGCGCTGTTGTCCTGGCCCAAAGGGCAAAAACTCGAAAGCCCAGGGCAGAGCGGAGCGGCGTCAGCCGCGTAGCGCC
>JAYVSP010000062.1:0-4974 GCA_043775215.1 Planctomyces sp.
GATCTCTGGGTAGCCACGCTCGCCAGAGCGTGGGCAAATGGCCGAAAAACCCACGTTCTGGCGAACGTGGCTACATAGTTTTCTGCGGGTCTACTTAGCATTGTTTCGACAACCTGTGCCGAGTGCTGCTCAACGCCAGCGAGTTTGTGTTCGTCGACTAAAACATGGGGACTGATCCGCTGTAGCATTTCCCGATCTCAAGGCTAATATCAGAGATGTCTCAAGAGGAAGGAGTCTCCAAATGGCAAGAAAACGGAGTGCGTCAGTGTCAGCCGATGCTCGCGAGGCGATCTTAGGATGGCCGAATCGTTTAGCCCGCGAACTTTACGAACTGGCGATACAGCAGGCTGAAAAAGAGAGACGCGACGTGGAATTGGAAGACGTCTTGTCCGCTTGGCCAATCGCCGTGGAACGGATTGGCAAGCAGATTCTTAAGAGTCCTCCCAGAGCAAAGAGACAACGTGGCCAGACCGGCGGCAAAGCAGCGTAGTTCAGGTCAGCTTCGCCCTCGGCGATCGGCTCGTAAATCACCGTTATCGCCACCTCCGGCTGAACCGACCTCCGCTTTCCTACATTTGCGGGAGGAGTTCGATCAAGAGTACTCACTCGCGGTGGATCATCAGGAATGGCTCGTCGAGGCCCGCCGATTTCCTGAACTGGCGCTGCTTGCGTTTCGCCGGTGGTTAAGAAATGGCGGATTTGATGTTTCGCGGGTGGGTCGCGCAGTGCCGCCACGGAAATCACGTTTCAAAGATGTCGTCGAATTCAAGATCACCTTCGACAAAGAATTGAAATCTGCCTTCAACGAGACCTTGCAGGGTCCGTCAGACGAGTCGCAGTTCGAGTTGTTTTGTCGCGCCCTTCAAATCGTGCTTTCGCGGTTTGGCGTCAAGACATCGCCGCTTCGGCAAGTTCCCGATCAAGAGTTGACGCTCATCCGTGAGATCGATGCCTTCCCGCCGGGAAAAACTTCGAAGCGATTCCGCGAACTCAGTCAGCGATGTTTTGATGAGGCGCTTTCCGACACCGAGCGAACCGAATTCCTGAAACTGGCTCTCGTCGTGGAGTCACACCATTTGAAACGCCTGCGAGCCGCGGAATCGTTGTCGCAACTACGCGGACAGGATTTCTTCCAGGTGGTTGATGAATTCGGCTTAGGGAAACCGAGCGATGACTAACGCCCGTGTTTCTCGAAAAACGATCCGCCTCGTCATGGAACGTGCGGATTTCTATTGCGAATACTGTTGGTGTTGGGCACGGATTTGTCCCGGAGGTTTTCATGTCGAACACATCGTCCCACGCTCCAACGGCGGCACAAATCGGATTACCAACCTCTGCTACGCCTGCGCGGCGTGCAATGGTGCCAAGTACTCGGCAATGTCCGCCGTGGATTCCCAGACCAACCAGAACGTGAGGCTTTATCATCCCCGCCGCGACTGCTGGCCCGATCACTTCGCTTGGAGCAACGATCGGTGCGAAGTCATTCCATTGACCGCCATCGGCCGCGCGACATTGAAGAGGCTCAACCTGAACCGGCCGGAAGCCATCGAACACCGCCGCATTTTGAAGGATCACGGCCGGCATCCACCAACCGCGAGTCTGCGACAAGAACGAGAGAACAGATAGACTGGTCGCCCGCCGAACGAGCCGAGTTCACAGCGTCTGCCGACCAGCATGGTTTCGACAACCTGTGCCGAGTGCTGTTCAACGTCAGTGAGTTTGTGTTCGTGGAATGAACAGGGTGACTGACATTTCCAGAAGCTTGGAAAGCTGAATAAAATCGCGGCCCTCAATGCGAAAGGAAATCCGCATGTCGCTGACCGTCAAGATTCCCGATGAAGTCGAAACGCAAGTTCGCCAACGAGCGGCTAACTGCGGGATTGATCCTCAAGGTTTGGTTGTCGATGTGCTGCGTCGCCAGTTCTCGCGGTGCCAAGCTTCACCGAATCATGGTGTGAAATCGAACGTGTTGGATACCGTGGAGACGCGACTCTACACGGCGATCAACAAGGCACTGCCTATCAAAACGCGGCAGCGGTACGACGAATTGGTCAAGAAGCGTCGGCGGAACCGCATTTCGCGCGTCGAGTATGACGAACTGCTGCGGCTGACGAACGTCGTCGAGAAGGCTCATGCTCGTCGGCTGAAAGCGGCGGCGGAGTTGGCGGAATATCAAGGTGTGGACTTCGACGCTCTGTTGGATCAACTTGGCTTCACGAGCCAACACGATGAGTAAACGTCGAATTCCTGAACACGTTCGCCAATTCGTCGCGGAGCGGGCTGGTCGTTGTTGTGAATACAGTCGGACTCCGAAACGCTACTGTCCAGATCCGTTCAGCATTGATCACATCAGCCCGCGAGCGGTCGGCGGCGCGGACGACCAAGGCAATCTTGCTTACTGCTGCCTGGGATGCAACAACGCCAAACACGATGCGGTTTCGGCGATTGATCCGACATTGGGAAAACCCGTTGACCTATTTCATCCGCGACGAGATGGTTGGACTGACCACTTCAATTGGAGCCCAGACTTCTTGAGGATGATCGGCAAGACGCCCAAAGGGCGAGCCACGATTGATCGGTTACAACTCAATCGCGAAGGTTTGATCAATCTCCGTGAAGTACTGGTTCTGACCGGGCGACACCCGCCGCGAAAATCCGTCACGAAGAAGCCGCGATAATTGAGAGCGTGTACGGCGTCTGCCGACCAGAATGGTTTCGACAACCTGTGCCGAGTGCTGTTTAACGTCAGCGAGTTTGTGTTCGTGGATTGAATGTTTCCGAATTCGAACCACTCGAAGTGAAGCACAATGAGGCAATCTGATGAAGTTTTTCACGCGGGCTTGGGTCGATGGAGAGATGCCTGAAGAACAGGCGGACGCGGTCTTCGATTCCTATTTACGATACATAGCGAGCCTCCGGCTTCCGCCAACGATCGTGGAATTGTCCGATTTTTATCCGCACGATGCTTACGTCTTGGGATTGGAATATGAGCCAGATGATTCGACTTTGAAGTTGCGACTTCGGTGTGGTGATCTGCAAATCGGCTACTCAGATGTTGCCCTTGCTTTCTCACAGGTCACAGTCGATCCAGAATCGTTAGACACCCTCAGACACGCGTTGAGACCCTCCGAAGTTGAGGTTCAGTATGACGAAGTGGACCGCTCAGACGACCGCTTTGAATACCGATTGATTTTCTTCCCTGATGGCGAAGCAAGCATTCAATTTCACGAAGTCAGTATCACACGACAATCGGTCGCAACTCGCGAGGCATTTTGATGACTCTTAATCGGCGTGCCTTCCTCGCCCGTTCCGGCCAAGGCTTTGGCGCGTTGGCGTTGGCGGCGATGTTGGCTCAAGACGAAGCTGCGAACTCCGAAGTTCAAGGCGTCGGACGTGGTGGCATCCTCAAGGCACTCCATCGTCCGCCGAAGGCCAAGCGAGTCGTGCAGCTCTTCATGGGTGGAGCGGCATCGCATATCGACCTCTTCGATCACAAGCCGGAACTCGAAAAGCATCACGGCGAGCCGTCGGATTTTGGCGAGTATGTCGAGGCGTTTCAGAATGGGTTGGGGCCGTGGATGAAGTCGCCGTTTGCGTTTCGGAAGTATGGTGAAAACGCATCAATTCCGGAGGTTGAGTCGTATTTCCGAAGTCTTCACTCTTGAGCTACGATGTGCAGCGTTTTGAAAAAGGAGTCTGGATATGGCCATTCGATCGGCTCGATCAATCACAGTGGACGCGCGGGCGGCGATTTTGGGCTGGCCAAATCTGTTGGCGCGGGAACTCTACGCCGCCGCGATCTAAACTCGTGACGTTTCGAGTGTTTCGCCGTCAACGCCTGTCACTCTGACCGCATTTCCACAAAAAACCGACCGCGCCAACACGCTCGACGCACCTGCCATGTCTGGCAATGAGAAACGCCCGCTGTCATTGACTGACACCGGGCGTCTTGAGGGGTGGCTAAGCGGACTTGAACCGCCGACCCCCAGATCCACAATCTGGTGCTCTAACCAACTGAGCTATAGCCACCGTATGCTGACCGACCTTCGCACGATCAGCGGGGAAAAGAAAGTACCGGCCAACTCTTCGACTCGCAAGGGACTGTCGCTGGCATTGCGGTATCGACGCCGACCGATATCTTGGCAGCCGTTTCCGTGACCCGATGAAGGGTCCAGAGCGATCAACACTTGAAACGGGAGAATGCGATGCGTCGTTTGCTGGCTTGTGCCGTGTTATTTTCGTGGATGTTGCCGGTTACGGGCGAATGCTTGGCGGTAGAACTGTCCGCGGAGGAAAAGAAAGAGGGGTTCGTCAGCATCTTCAACGGCGAAGATTTTATGGGCTGGGCGGGACCGGTCGACAACTACGAGGTTGTGAACGGCGCTCTCAGTTGCAAGGCGGGTAAGGGTGGCACGATCTTCACCAAGCAGGAATACAGCGATTTTATCGTGCGTCTCGAATTCAAAGTTCCCTCCGGCGGCAACAACGGTCTTGCCATCCGCTATCCCGGTGAGGGGGACACCGCGTATGTCGGCATGTGTGAACTCCAAGTGCTCGACGACAATTACGACAAGGTCAAAGGCAAACTCGATCCGCGTCAGGTCCACGGTTCCGCCTACGGCATGGTTGCCGCCAAACGAGGCTTCCAAAAACCGAACGGCGAATGGAACGTTCAGGAAGTCACCGTCAAAGGCTCGACCATCAAGGTCGTGCTTAACGACACCGTGATCCTCGATTGTGATCTCAAGGACGTGAAGGAATTCATGGGCAACAGCCCGCATCCCGGTAAGGATCGTACGCAAGGCCACTTTGGCTTCGCCGGCCACGGCGATGCCGTCGTCTTCCGCAACATCCGCATCAAGGATTTGGCGGAGAAGAAATAACGCGGCGCAGCGAAGGGGTCGGGAGTCTTTTTCAGGTCGGCGATGCCTCCGTACGACCGAAGAACTTGAGTTGACGCCGACCTGAAAAAGA
>JAYVSP010000063.1:0-2796 GCA_043775215.1 Planctomyces sp.
ATGGTCCGATCAACCGACACGTCACGAAGTAGCTCGCCGAGCAACTCGACTCCGCCGAGATTCGACGGCCTTCCGATCGCAGCCAGACCAAGAGAAAGCGATGCCGCGACGTCCGACGGACCTTCCACCAAGTAGATGGAGTCCGGTTTGGTGACCGATTCCCGCCAGCCGCGGGGATCAAAGAACAAACCGCACTCGCCGCCGGCCATGCGACGTTTTTTTCCGTCAGCGAATCGCGTCGTGATCCCGATGACGTTGCCGTCGGCGTCACGCTCAGGAAACGTCCAGGCCCTTTCTCTTGGTGACCAGCCGACGCGCAACCGGCGAAGTGCCTCAGCATCAACGCCGAGATGCTCGGCCAGCTTTTGCCGAGCCACTTCCGCCAGCGGGTCGGCAAAAGCAGCGGCGGCGACGGCATCCATCCTCTTGGTGTTTTTGGGCGCGGTGGGCATCGGCTTCGGTGGACGCCAAGTCGGCACGCTTTCACGCTCACCAAGAAGAAACAAGTGCTGCCCGCCGGCGTTGTCGCGGACGGACCCTTCAGCCATGCGACCACACCATACCGCTGAACCGTCGCCAGCAATTTTGCAGTTGTCTCTCCCCTCGCAAACTGGACATGGATTGCGTCGAGTCGCGGCGAGCCAGGCGGATTTCTTGGAAGTGGTCATCGTGCCACCTCACGATCGGCAGCCGGCCGCAGTTCAGCCAGCATCTCGGCGGCGATCGCAGTTAAGCGGGCATCGTCTTGGTCAATCGGCCACGGGCAGGCCACGGCCCGATACTCTTGGTATTCGACGCATCGCGACACGAACGTCAGGTCGATGATGCCGTACTCTTCACTCGGCACGAGCACATCGTGATTTGTCTCTTGGCCGCAATATCGGTAGCCGGCAGTTTCGAGGTCTTTTGTCGTCGCGTATTCGCGACTCGCTTCGCGAGTACGCTCGTCTTCCGAGTTGCTGCGATATGACCACTTTTCCACAATCGTTGATTCAATGCCCAAGACGGGCAGAAACTCAACGTAAGTCTCATTACTTTTCTCATCGTAATACCCCGCCGAAATGACATACATCCGCACGGCGGGAGGCGACACCAAGAGAGAGCGAATGATTTTCTTGTGCGACCAATACGATTTGGCACGCGGTTTCGATTGTGATAACATTGTGCTCACGATTTGGTTTCCTTGATTTCGCGGCTCGGACGTGTTCAGACGTTGCGAGCCGTTTTCTTTTGGTGGGATGCCGGCGAACGATCAACCGGCGACGTGTATTTGCGGTGCCGCGACAGCGGCGGTCGCCTCGCGACTAATGAGCCACTCACGCAGCGCATCAACGCGAAACAGAATCCGCCCGCCGAGCCTGATGTGCGGGATTTCGGCGAGATGCGAGCGGATGTGCCGATCCGAGCAGCTCAGCAACTTCGCCGCAGTGGCCATTGAGACAACCAGTGGCTCGATATCGTCGGCGGAACGGACGGCAACTTCGCGAGTGGCGGGCGTGACGCTCAGCATGGCGTCACCTCGCTCCGACAACGTCTCGCGTCGATCGCATTCAGTTCGTGGCGGATTTGCGCGACAGCTTGGCGGTCATACAGGCGAATGATTCCCGCTCTCGCCAGCGGCCGAATGTGCGGTCGCGTGTCCAGCACATTTTGTACGCGGTGCAACGGCTCTTTGAGTTCGCGTGCGATGACGCCCGGACTCAGGAGTAGTGGTTCAGCGATTTGCATTTTGAATCCTCCAGAGAAAACCAATCTCTGGAGGACATGCACGTGTTCGCGATTTTGTCGCGACCGCTCGGAAATTACCGAGCTTTTCGACCGGTCACGTGTTCGCGACCGTTCGCGGTTTTCGACTTGGCGAACCGGAATTCCACGTCGGGATCGTCTTCCAATGCCGCGACGAGCAACCGCCGTTCGGCGAGAGTCTTTTGATGCAGCTTGGCACGTTCAGCCGGCATCGCGGCCTCGAGCAATCTCTGAAAGGCATCATCGACGTTGACTGAGACGGCTTCGGGCACATCCACATTGGCTCCAAGGGAATCGCCCAAGACTTCATTGAGTCGCTGACGACGTCGCTTCGGGATAGTTGCTTCCTTTTGGTCAAGATGCCGTTTCTCGGCCGCACGGAGCTTCTCGGAGTTGTCGATCGCTTTTCGCAACACCGTGTGGTGACAATCGAGTGCTCTGGCCAGAGCCCTGAGTCCAGAAAACCCGTTGCGTTGGACGTAGGACTCAGCACGGGGCAAGACCTTTTGCCACGTCGGCCCCTTTTCTTTTGGTCCGCTCGGCACTTCCTCACCGACTGCCGGCGCGATTGGCTGAAACAATTCCAGGTTCGTCGCGGAATCCAGTCGTTCCCGCAATCTGGTCAAACGTTGCAGACAGTCCGCCATCATGTTCCGATGCCAGTCAGCAGAGTTCCCCTTCCAAGAACGCTCCGGCTTTCGCTCGGCATTTTTGGCGAGAATCTCAACGTCATCGCGAAGCGACGAAACGTCCTGAAGCAACTCCATCGTCCACTGATTCGGCCGCGTCCCGAATGTCGGTCGAATCACTTCATCGACGCCAGTGCTGATGGCTTTGCGGAGTTGTTTGATATGTCCGTCGAGCTCCGGCAGTAACTCTTCACGTCCATTTGGATCGTCGCGGCCACAACTGACTCCGCCCAGAATGAATGTCGCCAGCCGATAGACTTCGCTGAGCGACGCACAAAAATCGTCCAACCGTTTCGACATGCGAGCAATCCTTAGTCTGACGGGCCGCTCGGCGACGGCGCGGGACTAAGGGAACCGCACC
>JAYVSP010000064.1:0-3278 GCA_043775215.1 Planctomyces sp.
CGGAAAAAGCGACTCGCTCCTTCGCTATTGAATGAGAAATTCACGCACGCCGATCCGCGATCCGAAAGGCCGATCGAGGCTCGCGTCAAGAATTTTCCGCTGACCGTATCATCCTCTCGCCCTTGAACGATCAGTACCTGCGCGATTTGCTTGTCTTTGCCAAATTTGTCCTTGCGGGTCACGGTGCGTCGGCCGATATCGCCCCCAGGCGGTTCTTCGGTTTCGGACACATCCCGCCACACCGCAGCTCCATCTGGCAGCTTGTTTTCCGTGGGCGGAAGTTTATTGGCTGCTCCAATCAGGCTGCGGTATCGGGAGTCGTGGTTGTTGGCGAGGATTCCGAACTCCAGGCTTCCCAGCCGTACCATGTTTCGCTTCTTCTCAGCGACCACTCCCTGATCGGCTCCGGGGATGATGATTTCGATGCGGTCCTCACCGACGCGACGAACCGTGATTTCTTCCGTGCCGGACGGATTAAGGCGTTTTTGAATGGTCAGCACCATTCGATTCATTGCTGCGGAGATGTCCTTTTTTTCGGCCTTCGCGTCTTTCGTTTCCGCCTGATAGATCAAATTGGTGCCACCAGCGAGATCGATGCCCAGCCGCATGGCGTTCTTCCATGCACCGACATCACCCCCCGCCTTGACGATGTGGAACACGAACGGAGCAAAACCCAGTGTAAATGCCAGCAGCACCGTGCCGATGCGATTTGAAAATTCCTTAAGCCGCATCGCACGGGCCACGAAGGCTCCCGCGACATACGGCAAGACGCACAGGGCCAACAGGATTAACAGCGTCCATCCGATATCCATCGCCGCAGGTGCTGGAGCGGTTGTGGCTTTGCCCGCTGCTTCCGCCAGAAGCGACAATCCCATCAAATGATTCATCAAGTTTTCTTCCCCACGTAGAGCAGGCGGTTCGCCTGCTTGCATTTCCATTTGAATCCACAGGCGGGCCGCCTGTGCTACGACTTGACTTAGGTCGCGGGCTTGGCCGAATCCTCAGATTGTGTCTGTTCGGCCAATGGCCCTTGGATTGCGCTTCGCAGAAACTTCAGCTTCACGTTGTCGTCTACTCGCAGCGTGACTTCCTTGTTGTCATTCGAGAAACTGACCACTGTGCCGATGATTCCTGAGATCGTCACGACCCGATCGTTTTTCTTCAGGCCGGTGAGCAGCGCTTCTCGCTGCTTCCGTTCTTGTCCTTGCGGACGCAGGATCAAGAAATACCAGACAAACACGATGAGCACCATCGGCAGCATCATCGTACCGAATCCCGGCGACTGGTTGTTTGCGGCGTCTTTGTCCGCATCTGCCAGCAAAAACACAGAAATCACCCACGAAGAATCCATGCTGAAGTCCAAACTAGGAGATCAGGCTCTCGCCCGCTTCCTCAACGAGCCACCGGCGGACATTCGCAACAACGCCGCGAACATAAGTCCCGCAAGGCGTTCCGCTCGAAAGCCCGGCCGCGAAGAAGGGGCGTAGTTTAGAGTTGGGCTCTTCACCGAGCAAGCAGCGTCAATCGAACCGTAGGTTCGGACTCCACCCCGCCCCCAAATCCGAGTTCGATGGGTCCGAGAACCGGGTTTCAGGAGCGCCGGGAAAGAATCCCAACCCTACGAGTCGTTGGTTTCAGCTTGCGAAAATCAAGTGGGCTGATGACGATGCTCATCGGCGGAGTCCGCTCAAACTCCGCTGGCAAACAGAGGGAAGAACATGAGTTCCGATCCGAAACTCTTTGTAGTGGATGATGACTGCGGTTTTTTGGATGCAGTTCACGGCTGGCTGGAATCTGCGCGTTTGCCAGTCGTGGCCTGTGATTCGGCGCGAGCATTTTTGGCCGAGTTTCAGCCGGGGCAGCCATGCTGTTTACTGCTGGACGTGGTCATGCCGGAGATGAGTGGACTGGAGCTTTTGGTAGAATTGAATCGGCGACGCTGGAAAATTCCCACGATCGCGATGACCGCTCGAAGCAATGTCCGCGACGCTGTGCGGGCCATGAAACTGGGGGCCATGGACTATGTCGAGAAGCCCTTTTCAAGCAAGCATTCGTTGATCCAGTTGGCGCGCCGAGCACTTCAAGTGGCAACGTTTGCTCAACAGAACCGGGCGGAGATCGAAGAGATTGGCGACAAACTGGCCAAGCTGTCGGAGCGCGAGCAAGAGGTCTTGAAGCAGGTCGCAGACGGTCTTTCCAGCAAAGAGATCGCTCGCGAAATGGCCGTGAGTATCCGCACGGTCGAAAGCCAACGCTTGACGATCATGAAGAAGTTGGAAGTGGAATCGATCGCTCAACTGGTCCGGATGGTGTTGCTGTATCGGTGGCAACCGAATTGAGTCTGGCTTTGGTCGCATCGGCTCCGTTTGATTCGACCGAGGTTATTCTTCAATCAAGCGAGGTCGCAGTCGTGGGGCAGGTTTTTAACCTGCCCGTCAAACACGGACTCTGATTTCGAGTGAAACACGAAATGCGGAAAGGAAAACCGGCGGCGTCCAAACCCGCATTGAACGAACGGAATCACCGCGTGCCCGGGAATTCTCTCTGAAAAGCCCTAAACTTGGCTTGTCGCCGGTCAAATTTTTGTCAGTATACCAAGCATCGTTCGAGCTTCCGCGGCTCGAGGACCAACATCTGGCCCACCGCAAACCGGAGTCTTTTGGCAAACCGGTTTCACCGGGCCTGGTTCTTTACGAGAAAGGAGGTGCTTCTTGATTTCAGCTAGTCTCAGTTGCCAACGAGGTGGTTTCGCCTAAGACGCCGGCGGGCTGTCTGCTGGCAGCCACCTAACCAAGACCGTGGAGGCTTTGGCCCGAACGCTCTTGGTGACCAGCCTGGGCGGTCGCTTACCGCTCGTGGCGGCTCGGCTGAAGAATCACCTGATTCCTTCGACGAGTACCCAAGGCCCGGCTCCTCACGGAGCCGGGTCTTGCTTTTTTTGCAGAACGCTGTTTGTCTTCCGTTTGGCCGCATGTGTTTGCAAGACTTTCGGCCCCTTTTTGTTCCTTACGAAATGACAAAAGGGACCGAAAGGACCAAAGAAACCTTCACAAACATCACCCCTGTATCCCCACTAAACAATTAGGCAATTAACGATGAATGACGTGTCGGCGATTGATGTGATCTCGCGGTTCATTCATGTCGCGGCCGCAGTCGTGATGGTCGGCGGAACTGTTTTTAGGTTCATCCGCCTAAAGCGTGCGCGGGGTTGAAAAAGTGCGGACATGCTGATTCCCTATGAAGTTGTAAAAAGGTCTTCAATCGGGAGAATTCAGCAT
>JAYVSP010000065.1:0-9169 GCA_043775215.1 Planctomyces sp.
GACCAAGTTATCTTGCAGGTCGAGGGACAGATCAGCCGGACAGTCCTGCCATGTCAGATCGTCGATTACACGGGCGAGAAGATTACGGTGCAGTTCAAATCGGGAGCGGCACAGAAGTCATATCCGGCGGAGCAAGTGGTTGAGGTGCGCACCGATTGGTTGGAGTCGCACGAGCGCGGTCGCAAGCTGCTTGCCGAGCGACATGTGCCCGACGCCGTTCGGTCATTGCAGGAAGCGCTCGTCGCCGAAAAACGCACGTGGGTGCGGCGTGAGATTTTGGCGTTGCTGATTCGCTGCGCGGTGCGTCAGGGCGACCGTGCGACTGCCGGGACGCGGTTCCTGATGTTGGTCGAGAGTGATCGGACGACGCGGCAGTTCGGATTAATCCCGCTAGTTTGGGCTCCGGAGGCTGTGGTCGAGGCGGCAAAGACACAAGCCCGCGCGTGGCTGACGCAAGAGTCCGATGTTGCGCGATTGCTGGGCATCAGTCTGTTGCTGGATGACGCCCAACTGAGCGAGACGGCTCAGCAGGAACTGCCCGCGTTGCTGCGCAGTGGTGACGAACGGGTGCGGCAACTCGCGCAAGCTCAATCGTGGCGTCTCAAACTGCGAAGTTTGGAGATCAGTGATCTCGAATTGCAGCGTTGGGATTCCCGCGTCCAGTCGATGCCAGCGTCACTGCGAGGCGGGCCGTCGTATCTGCTCGGCCGAGGCTGGGCGATTCGGCGCGAGCACGATCGCGCCGCAACCGCATTTCTGTGGCTGCCGCTGATGGACGATAGCGACCCGCGACTCGCCGCACGCACCGGCTTCGAGGCAGCCGAATCGCTGCGACGACTCGGCCAAACTGAGGATGCACGCCGCCTGCTGCGTGAGATCGCCACACGATTTCCGGACACGGAATTCGGCGAGGCGGCGGGAAAGTAGGACGAACAAATGCAAAGTTAATTCCCCACCGACCCCGTGTCGGTGGTGAAATGCCTTATGGCTACCTGGTTGCTATGGATCAGAGTAAAGAATTGGTGTTGGGCAATCACCCTTGGCCCGGCGAAGCCGCAACCCAAACTAAAGTTCGATGAAGCGCAAGTCGACCGGCTCGCTTACCTGCTTTTTGATCATTCTGCCCTCTCATCATTCTGCCTATCCCCCCCCCGCCCGGATTGGCAGAATGATCGAAGGGCAGAATGATGTGGAAGCGCAATTCCTTTAGTCCCAACAACCAAACACTCTTCCGCTCTCAAAATCTTCTCACAAAAACAAGATTTCAAACGTTTGCAGAGCAGGGCGCTAACTTCGTTCGTTCAAACTTCGACTTTCGGCGTTCGACATTTCCAAAATCAAAAACGGCGATATCGAATGTTGAACTCCGAACGTCGAAGTGTGAGGATGTTTGTTGATCGGTAGCCACAAGGCAGCAAGCCACCGACACGGGGTTGGTGGGGAAATATCTGAGTGCTACTTGCCGATGCAGAACTTGCTGAAGATGCGGTCGAGCACGTCGTCGGTGTAGACCGCGCCGACGATGTGGCCAAGATGCTCCAAAACGTCCCGCAGTTCGATGACGATCAAGTCATCGCTGAGACCGAGTGCGGCGGCATTTGCCGTGCGACTCAAGGCATCGCGAGCCATCAGCAGACTGTCTTGGCAACGAGCGGCCGTCATACCCAACCATTGCCGCTGCCCGCGCGAATCGGCTGCAAGAGTCGCCGCGATGCGGCTGCAAAGTTCATCCAGTCCAAGACCGTTCGTCGCGCTGACGCTCAACAGCGGCTTTGACACTTCATCCGGTCCCCTCGCCACCGCTTCGGGAGAGAGGGTTAGGGTGACGGGGCCAAGGGTTTCACAAACATTTGAAGACACTCCCTCTCCCCCGATTCGGGTGTGCGGGAGCGATGTATTCTGCGGCATTACATCCACCTTCGTACCGATGCGCAGAGTCGAACGATCTTCGCGGAGCAACTCAGTAAACGATCGCTCATCTTCACCAAGAGAAGTCACGTCAGCCGACAAATCGCTGCACCAGACGATCAGGTCCGCTTGTTGCCATTGTTCGTGCCGCATCTGCTGCGCGACTGCCTCAATCCCGCTGACCGATTCATCCCAGCCGGCCGTGTCGATGAGGTCAACGTGCAGCCCGTCCCGGTCGAGCGGACAGCAGAGATAATCGCGGGTCGTGCCGCGCACTTCCGAGACCAGCGCTGCCGATTGCCCGCACAACGCGTTGAGCAAGGTGCTCTTGCCGGCATTCGGAAGACCGGCCAACACGACTTTCGGACGCGACGAACTGGTGAGCCGCCGCTGCGCTTGATCACACAGCGCCGAAACCGTCTGTTGCGCAAGTACGATGCGGCGCGATAACTGTTCGCGCGAAACGAACTCGATGTCCTCATCGACGAAGTCCAGGCCCGCTTCCAGATCAGACAACAGGTCAAGCAGATCGCTTCGCAACGCGGCGATCTGATGCGAGATGCCGCCAGCCAGTTGCCGTAACGCCAATTCCAACTCTTCGTGGTCCGCCGCATCGATCACGCCGAGGACCGCTTCCGCCTGCAATAGATCGAGCCGGCCAGCCAAGAAGGCTCGCAGCGTGAATTCACCCGGTCGCGCGGCCCGGCAACCCGATCGAGTCAACTGCATCAGTAATGCCTCCAGCAACGGCGGCGAACTGATCAGATGCAATTCCGCCAGCGGTTGCCCTGTGTAGCTGCGGCTGGTTGGCCACAAACAGATATCGACAGGCAACCGCAAGCCGTCGCGAAACGGAACGTCCTGCCACGGCACATCGACGCTCAGCCGCCACTCGCCTGAATGCCGCGCCGCGCGTTGACTGGTCTCCCAGCAACAGGCATCTCGAGGGACGAAGTGTTGTGACACAATCCGCTTCACGTCCGCTCCGCTGATACGCACAATGCCGCGCCCGCCAGCTCCAGGAGCCGACGCCAACGCCGCAATGGTGTCGTCCAGTCGCAAGGTCATGCCGGCGTTCCGATCAGCGAAATTCGGAGTGCAGATTTGGAGTGCGGTGATGCATCACCGCTGTGGATTGCGGCGGAGCCGCTTTTCTTTTCTCGCTTGTTTGTTGAGCCGTGTTGCTGTTACGAGTGAAAGGAAAGCGGCTCCGCCGCGAAAGAAAGCGGCGATGCATCGCCGCACTCCAAAAAGGTCGCATCGTCGATACGATATCCGCCGTGCAGTTTGGCAACTTTCCCAGCGATCAACTATGGACCGCCATGAAACCATTTTTGCTTTGCATTTGTCTGCTGTTCGGCCTGTTCTCCGAAGCCGTCTTCGCCGCCGATGAACCGACCGGGATCGAGTTCTTCGAGAAGAAGATTCGGCCCGTGCTGGTGCGAAACTGCTACGAATGCCACGCGGCCGACGCGAAGTCCATCAAGGGCGGACTGCTGCTCGACAGTCGTGAAGGCTGGCGCAAAGGGGGCGAGACGGGGCCGGCGATTGTGCTCGAAAAACCCAACGACAGCCTGTTGATTCAGGCACTGAAATACGAAGGCCTGGAAATGCCGCCGAAGGGAAAACTGTCCGACGAAATTATTGCCGACTTTGTGAAGTGGATCGAGATGGGGGCTCCTGATCCGAGGAAGGGGGGGCCGGTGAAGGTCATCAAGCGTGAAATCGACATCAAAACCGGTCAACAGTTCTGGAGCTTCAAGCCGATCAGTGTCCCGGCGATACCGGCGGTCCAAGAGACTCGCTGGCCGGCCTCCGAAATTGATCGCTTCATTCTGGCGAAGTTGGAAGCGGCCGGAATGCGTCCTGTGAGAGATGCCGATCGCGCGACTTGGCTGCGCCGAGTTTCTCTCGACTTGATTGGCCTGCCGCCGACGCCCGAAGAAATGGACAAATTCGCGGCCGACGTGTCGCCCGATTCCTTCGCGCAAGTCGTCGATCGGCTGCTCGCGTCGCCGCACTTCGGAGAACGCTGGGGCCGGCATTGGCTCGACATCGCGCGGTTTGCGGAGTCTTCGGGTGGCGGACGTTCGATGATCTTTCCAGAAGCGTGGCGTTATCGCGATTACGTCATTCGCTCATTCAACGATGACAAGGCGTTCGATCGCTTCGTGCTGGAGCAACTCGCCGGCGATCTGCTTCCGGCCGACTCGCCTCAACAACGCGCGGCACAACTCGTCGCCACCGCCCTGCTCGCCCTCGGTCCGACGAACTTCGAAGAACAAGACAAACAGTTGCTCGAATTCGACGTGGTCGATGAGCAGATCGACACGCTCGGCCGAGCGTTCTTAGGCATGACGCTGGGATGTGCTCGCTGCCACGATCACAAATTCGACCCGATTCCAACGCGCGACTATTACGCGCTGGCCGGCATCTTTCGCAGTTCGCATTTGCTGAAACACGACAACGTCTCGAAATGGCTCGAACAGCCGCTGCCGATGTCGGAGGAAGAAAACGTGGTGGTCAAACGGCATGAACTCGCCGTGGCCGAACTCCAGCAACAGATCGACGCCGCAAAGGCCGAGACAAAACGCTTGGCTTCCATCGGCAAGACGTCGGATGACGGTGAGTCGATCATTCCACGCGGCCCGATCGCCACCAAGGATCTGCCGGGAATCGTGCTCGATGATTCGCAGGCGAAGATCGTGGGGAACTGGGTCCACTCAACCTTCACCAAGCAGTACATCGGCGACGGCTACCTCCACGACGACAACAAGGACAAAGGTCCGAAGACCGTGACCTTCACTCCCGAAGTTCCGAAGGCCGGCCTGTATGAAGTTCGTTTGGCGTATTCACACGCCAGCAGCCGCGCGACCAACGTGCCAATTGAGATTCTGCATCTCGACGGCGAATTCTCCGGCAAGATCAATCAGCGCGAAGAACCGCCGATCGACCACCGCTTCGTGTCACTCGGCAAATTCCGCTTCGACGGATCGGGCCAGTGGTACGTGATGATCTCCAACGAAGAAACCGATGGCCATGTCACCGTCGATGCCATCCAATTACTGCCCATCGACACGGAAGCCAGCAAGGCGAACGGAGGGCGTCAGCCCCCTGGTGCGTCCAAAATATCGACAACGCCCGACGTGTCGAAACCGGCGGACGCGAGCAAACCCGGGCGCACCGGAGGGCTGACGCCCCCTGCTCGCAAAGATGTGCCTGATATCAAGGAACTCGAAAAACGACTGAAGGATCTCAGTGATAAAGCTCCGTACCGGCCGATGGCCATGTCCGTCACGGAAGCGAAGCAAATGGAATCGACACACGTCCGAATTCGAGGCAACGTCCATGTTAACGGTGAGCAAGTTCCGCGTGGCTTCCTGCAAGTCGCGACCCACGGCTCCGCACCATCGCTGCCGGAGATACAAAGTGGTCGGCGTGAATTGGCCGAATGGATCACCAGTCCCGCCAACCCGCTGACCGCTCGCGTGACGGCCAATCGAGTCTGGCAGCACCTGTTCGGCGAGGGCCTTGTCCGCACGGTGGATAACTTCGGCGTGACCGGCGAGACACCGTCGCATCCCGAATTGCTCGATCACTTGGCGATGCACCTGCAACAGTCCGGCTGGTCGATCAAGTCGCTCGTCCGCGAGATCGTGCTGTCGCGCACGTATCGGCTGGCCAGCGGAGTCGAAATCTCAAATCCCAAATCTGAAACTTCAAATCTGAAATCTGAAATCTCCAATTTGAAATCTCCTGCCGTCCTCGATCCCGAAAACCGTCTGCTCTCGCGACAGAACCGCCGCCGCCTGGACGCGGAGGTCATGCGGGACGCGATGTTGCTCGCGGCGGGTG
The DNA here is from genome assembly GCA_043775215.1 of Planctomyces sp. Lineage (GTDB taxonomy): Bacteria > Planctomycetota > Planctomycetia > Planctomycetales > Planctomycetaceae > SXKJ01. Next base: position 5,764 of record JAYVSP010000065.1, read on the forward strand.
AACTCGACCGGACGATGTTCGGTCGCACGATGCGGAATCCGAAGCAGGACGGCCCGAACGCGAACATCGGCGAGATGACGTACGTCTTCGATGACGCTCGCCGCAGCGTCTACACGCCAGTCTTCCGCAATCGCCTGCTGGAAATCTTCGAGGCGTTCGACTTCGCCAACCCCAACGTATCGCTCGGACATCGCAACGTCACCACTGTCCCGACACAAGCTCTGTATTTGATGAACAGCCCGTTTGTGATGGACCAATCCCGCGAAGCCGCTCGCACACTACTTTCCGAACTGGGCCTCACCGACGAACAACGTCTGACCCACGCCTACCGCACGACGCTCGGCCGCCCGCCGACGACGCGCGAACGCGATGTCACCTTGCGAGCAGTCTCACCCTCCGCCGAGAACACGACTCCCAGTCCCATTGCTTGGGAACGTCTCTTCCAAGCGTTGTTCGCGAGTGTTGATTTCCGATTTATGGAGTAAGACGAAAACCGAGGTGTCCGTGTCCAAACTCGCAGAATTCGTCCAGTACCTTGGTTATCCACATGGCGTGCTGCCTGACGGAGTATGGTGGTGCGATGAAACCACGCTCGACTCGGCATTTGTCGACGCGTTTCCAGAATCAACGACCCGCCGGCGAATCGCGTCTAGTTTTCAGGCTCTCCGCCAAGCTGCGTGGGAGCTAAAACTAAACGCCGTGCTGTGGCTCGACGGTTCGTTCGTTGAGGCAAAACTCAATCCTCAGGACTTGGATGTGGTCACATTTTTCGATCACGATCAGCTCAATCAACTCGGAGTGGTTGAGAGATCTTTCGTTCAAAACTGGTTAAACGGGCGAGAGATTACGCGCGAACTTTACCAAACACACGCCTTTTTGGTTCTGTCATGTGGACGGGAGCATTCTTACTATGAGACATTCGAGGCAGCACGAGTTTACTGGCGGAACTGGTTTGGCCGGACACGACGAATTCCCGACGGTCCCGACGGGAGAACAAGCACATTTCCGAAGGGTTTTTTGGCAATGATCCTGGGTGACAGCTCTCAGGAGCGGCAAGTTTCTGACGAACGGAGGTCGACATGAACATCATGACTCAATCGGCGGACATCACCGATGCCCCGCGTCTAACTTCAGAGATTCGTGAACAATTAAGCGACCTGCGCAAGGTCATTGAAACGGCACGTCGGCACGGTACACGTGACTTCGCCAGCCAAGTTGGCTGGGAGTCGATGTTGTTGCACGAACGAGAACTCTTGAAAGAACTCGCCGAATCCGAACGTTACGAAAACGACCAGAAAGCCGCGTCAAAGTTGGTCATGCGCGGCTCATTGGTGGGCGGCAGCCTGGAGACCGGCCGATTCGAGTTGCGAGTCGGCGACAATCTCTACACCGGCGATGTCGCAGACACGGCGAAAGCGGAGATGCGGAAAGTTAGTTTTGGTGCCAACGTGGAGGCTGAGGTCGAGATCGAACACGCGACCTCCATTCCCAGCCGTTCCGAGCATCAACCGCGTTACGTGCTGCGTTCGGTGTGTCCCGTTGTGGGATCGTGACTTCCCAGCAAACACCGGAAGAGCAAGGTCGTTGATCCGACTGTCGAAATCATGGAAAATGTGACCGATGTAAGTCCGATCGGACACATAAGAACCGGAAACGACTGGCAAAAGCGGACGAAGAATCTCGTTAATTCGTCAACCTGAAACATGATCGAGCACTACGTATTTTCGATGTACATGGGAGTTGATTATGTGGCCTAACATTTCTCGACGTCATGCGTTTCAATCACTCGCGTGTGGTTTTGGACATCTCGCACTAACGGGACTGACTCAGCAAGCCAGCGCTGCGACGAATCCGTTGGCGCCGAAGTTGACTCATCATTCGGCGCGGGCGAAACGAGTCATCTTTCTCTTCATGGCGGGCGGAGTCAGCCATGTCGACTCGTTCGATTACAAGCCGACGCTCGACAAGCTCGACGGGCAAATGCGCGAGTTTGATGACGCGCGGACGCTGGCCAAGACCGGGAAGATCGTGCAGCACCGCGTCATGAAGTCGCTGTGGCGGTTCGGGCAACATGGCGAATCCGGTCGCTGGACTTCGGAACTGTTTCCGCACGTCAGCCAGCATGTGGACGATCTGTGCTTCTTGCACGGGATGCACACGGAAGGGATCGCTCACGGGCCGGCCACGCTGTTCTTGCACACGGGTTCGACCAATTTCATTCGCCCGTCGATGGGCGCTTGGGTCAGTTACGGTTTGGGGACCGAGAGCCAGAACCTGCCGGGATTCGTCTCAATCTGTCCCGCGATTGCGAACGGTGGGCCGCGCAATTTTGGAACAGCCTTCCTGCCGCCGGTCTTTCAGGGAACAGCCATCGGGCGAGCCGGTATTCCGGCGGCAGAAGCGCGAGTACGCTACCTCACCAACGACCGACTGTCGGACGCAGAACAACGCGAACGCTTCGATCTCTTGCGGGCATTGAATGCCGAGCAGCTTCAACGAAACGCTGGTGACGCAGAGGCTCAAGCCGTGCTCGATTCGTTCGAACTGGGCTTCCGCATGCAGAATCACGCTCCCGAAGTCTTCGATCTATCGCATGAATCGAAAGAAACGCTCGCACTGTACGGCGTCAACGAGAAGCCGACCGACGACTTCGGCCGCCAGTGTTTGATGGCTCGACGTCTGGCCGAATCTGGCGTGCGGTACATCCAAGTGAACTACAGCGATAACTCAGCAAATCCCGCGTGGGATCAGCACAGCAACCTGCCAAAACACGGCGATCATGCAAAGTCTGTCGATCAACCGATCGCCGCGCTGCTGACGGATCTCAAACAGCGCGGCCTGTTGGACGACACGATCGTCTGGTGGGGCGGAGAGTTCGGCCGCACTCCGTACGCTGAAAAGAACGGCACGGGCCGAGACCACAATCCCGGCGGCTTCACCGTGTGGCTGGCCGGAGGCGGCGTGAAGCCCGGCTTCGCTTACGGCGAGACTGACGAATTCGGCCATCACGCCGTGCAAGACAAAGTCCACATGCACGACCTGCACGCAACAATTCTGCACCAACTCGGCCTGAACCACGAACGCCTGACATACAAATACGCCGGCCGCGATTTCCGCCTGACCGACGTCGCCGGGAGCGTGGTGAATGAGATATTGGCGTAGTTCATTGATTCGTTCACATCGAATCCGTTCGGCCGCCCGTCAGTTCCATGTGATGTCACTCTTTCGCTCTCGCATATTTAATGTTGGCTCATTCGGTAATCCAGGGAGGTCGCGTCGGGAACTCTGTTCTGCCACGGATGAAACACGGATTGAACACGGATCAGGACAGGGGACAGGGAATTGGAAAAGAAGAAGAAGGAGAAGAAGCGGCGGACGGGAATGCCGGACAACAGTTATTTTTCAC
>JAYVSP010000066.1:0-5912 GCA_043775215.1 Planctomyces sp.
CGCGTTCAACGCCATCCCGCAGATCGGCGGCCCGAAAGAAGAGGGATACACCAGCGAAGAGATGAAGATGGTTTACGAGACTCGCAAAATTCTCGGCGACCAGTCGATCCAAATTTCCGCGACGTGCATCCGCATCCCGGTCGCCAACTGCCACAGCGAAACGATCTGGGTGGAAACCGCACGCCCGGTCTCTCCGGAGGAAGCCCGCAAGCTGTTCGAGTCGTTCCCGGGCATCGTGGTGCTCGACGACCTGGCGAACGGCCAATACCCGATGCCAATGAATTGCTCCGGCCGCGACGAAGTCTTCATCGGCCGCATTCGCCGAGACCTCTCACACCCCAACGGCCTCACCTTCTGGTGCGTCAGCGACAACCTGCGAAAAGGTGCGGCGACCAACGCCGTGCAGATCGCGGAGTTGCTGGCGAAGCACAAGGGATGAGCAATCATGCCGGACGCTCAGGTTTTGCGATTCATCAAGGCCGCGGCGCAGCGGTTGAACGCGGCGGACACGTTGCTCGCGGACTCGCAGTATCTCGACGCCACTTACATGGCGGGCTACGTTGTCGAGTGTTCGCTCAAAGCCTTGCTGTTGAGCTACATTCCGGTGCCAGACCGTCCGGATTTTGTCCGCGATTGCTTTCGCGGTTCCACAGCGCATGACTTTGAGTTTCTGATGCATCAACTTCGGCAAAGAGGCATCAACATGAGTTCCGAGATTCGTAAGATGATTTCTCGAGCCGACCGGATTTGGTCGGTCGATCTTCGGTATGACTCGGGACATGGTCGAGCGAAAGATGCAAAGTTTTTGAGGGACGCCGGTGAGGCAATCCTGTCTTGGGTAAAAAGGAGCGTGACATGGCTACAGCCGTAGCTCCCCGCAAAACAAAAGATCAAGACGCTCAGTTGGCCGAATCCGTGCTCCTACGCGAATTCCCAACGTCGGAGTGCTATCGCTATCACAGCTTAGCGCTGCGAGCACGAATTATCGACGGACGATTTCGCGGCCTGAGCCAAGTCGCACGCAGTGAACTCGTGGAGCCGCTCCTCGATCAACTTCCCAAGGAAATCCAGGAAGATCTGTTCTTTGTACTACTGCTGGCTCCCGAAGAAGTCGGAACATCGGCCAAGAACAGCGAGTTTGAAAATCCGAAGCCATCCTTGATCGTGTGACCTGCGCAACGATTTGAGTGGTTTATTTCGGACTTGGTTTGGGACGACGAATGATGTGGAAAGACCCCATCGTTGAAGAGGTACGTGCCGCTCGACAAAAGATTTTGGAACGCTATGGCGGCGATCTCGCCAAATACTGCGACCATCTCCGCCAAGAGCAAGCCAAACATCCGGAGCGATATGTGACGAAAGTGGAATTGGACGCACAGCGAAAAGCGAAATCGGATCCGGAATTGGTCGCACGGTCATAACGTCGGCTGCGACAAAGTCTTCATCGGCCGCATCCGCTGAGACCTCTCGCACCCCAACGGCCTCACCTTCTGGTGCGTCAGCGACAACCTGCGAAATGGTGCCGCGACGAACGCCGTGCAAATCGCGGAGTTGTTGGCGAAGCAGAAGAAATGAGGTTGTGCCGGTTGAATCTCACATGAAATGGAGCAACAAATGGGAACGTGGGGGCCTGGCAATTTCGAAAGCGATCAAGCGCTCGATCTTGTCGGCGATTTTTGCCGGGAATTTGAGCGGGAAATTTCACAAGCGGCCTCAAAGCGCAATCTCGGCATAGATGACTTCTTAAACGATGTCATGCCAAGAATCGCGGTCCTAGCTGTCTTAGTGGACCATTGCCTGAGGATTGGACCACGAGTCACGGTCGTCCGCGGTTGGCGTGAGCGATTCATTGGCCTTTATGACCGTGGCATTGATAAGCTTGCCCCGGCGGAAGATTTCAAAGCCGAGCGTCGTGCCAGAATCCTTGAGACATTCGCGAGTCTGGAGACGCACGCAATCCCTGATGAGGACTTTCCGCCATGACCGCACTTCAGGAAGCCGAACGATTGCTGCCGCAGTTCACGCGGGCGAGAAGGCTCGCTCAGCGGCTCGTCCGTTTGTTAGGGTGTATCGAGGCCACGAATTCGTAACCGAGTTTCGAGAATCGAACCATGTCATTGCTCATTGACCGAATCACCATCGACCCCCAAATCTGTCACGGCAAGCCATGCGTGCGAGGGCTGCGGTATCCCGTGGAGTTTCTGCTGGAACTGCTGAGTTCCGGCATGACTCACGACGAGATTCTCGCCGATTACGATGACCTCGAACGGGACGACCTGCTGGCGGTGTTGACCTACGCGGCTCGGCTGGCTCGAATGAAATCGTCGAGCGCGGTGGCCATATGAAGTTCCTCGTCGATGCTCAGTTGCCGCGGCGATTGGTGGACCGCCTGCGTGACGCCGGACACGATGCGGTTCACACGAAAGACTTGCCGGACGAAAACCGCACGAGCGACTGCGAGATCATCGAACAGTCGTTGCGAGACAAATCCGCCGTCATCACGAAGGACCAAGATTTTGTGGATTCCATGACCTTGAAAGGTGAACCTCACAAGCTGTTGCTGATTTCGACCGGCAACATCAGCAACAACGATTTGGAAAACCTCTTCGTTCCGAACATCTCATCCGTTGCGGCGGCATTTCAGACGAGCGATTTCGTCGAACTGTCCCGAACGGCTCTGACCGTTCATTGGTAGCCGAGTCACAGCCATGACCCCACTTCAGAAAGCCGAACGATTGCTACGGAATCTCACGCGAGCGGAGAAGGCTCTGCTCGCTCAGCGGCTCGTCAGCGATTTGGGAGACGCCTCTCCGGGAATCGAACTCCGGCCGGATGTCCGCATTGAGAGTGAGGCGGCGTAATTGTGGTTTCCAAATCGCTCGCAACTTGGCAGACGGATCGGGCAGACTCGCTCAACGAGATTGTGGCGGCGCACCGCGCCGTGGGCGGAACGGGGCCAGGCCGACGAGTCGCGACTCAACAGTTGAATCAGGCGTTTGCGGTCCTCCTGTCATCGCAGTTTCAGGGATTCTGCCGCGATCTCCATTCCGAATGCGCTCACCTTTTAGCAAAGGGAGTCACACCAACGAGTCTCATTTCCATCCTGGAAGCGGAATTCATCCAAGGACGAAAGCTCGACAAAGGGAACCCGAATCCGGGGTAACATCGGAGCCGACTTCACCCGTTTCGGGCTGAAGTTTTGGGATCGTGTGCTGAAACATGATCCGCAGAATTTGGCCCGCAAGTCCGCACTGGAGTTACTCAACGAATGGAGAAACGCCATCGCGCATCAGGATTTTGACATCACGAAGCTGGGTGGAATCGCCACCTTGCAACTTGGACAAGTCCGACGCTGGCGAGTCGCTTGTGACGCGCTGGCCATCGCGTTCGATGAAGTGATGCGACAGCACATGACTTCGATCCTTGGCGTCTCACCGTGGTGAGGAGAAAACCATAAACAGCAAATCAAAACTTGGCACTCGGTCAAAGCCGCTCTTTCGCGTCGGGCAGCGAGTTACGTTTCTCCTCGTGCATGAGTTGATGCACGGCGTGATTTCCGAAGACCGCGGCCCACTCGGCGAACATGGTCAGCGGCTCTATCAAGTCCAAGCGGATTTTGGTCTGGATGAACCTCGAATCTTTGAACTTGCTGAAGAAGATTTGTCCTTGGACGCCGCGATTCCTGCCAGTAAAGCGTGATCGTTGGAGGACTACTAGCAACAACGAACATCCCCGCCGTGGCGGCGGCGTTTCCAGCGAATGATTTCTCTCGCGAACATCCCTGACCGTTCATTGGTAGCCGAACTCCTCACGATGTCCGCACTTCAGGAGCCGAACGATTGCTGCCGCAGCTTACGTGGGCGGAGAAGCCTATTCGTGCAGGCGGAAGATCATCGTGCCTGCGAGATCGTCGCAAAACACTCGCTCCAACTGTTGCGGAGCCTTGTCGTTTGCCAAGCCGTGCGATTCCACGAATGCACGCGGAATCACGCAATAGCTGACACCGTTCGCTCTCAGAGCGGCGAGCGATTCCGGATCGGGAAAGCGTTGGACTTGCTCTTTCAGTTTCAGATAGCTGGGCGGGAAGAAGCCCGAATAACCGTTGACCATGCGCCGCTGATGGAACAAGCCCCAATACATGGCCCAGACTTCTGGTTCATAATCTTTGGCCAATTTTCCCGCCGGGAAGGGGAGATGCGCCACGACCGCCTCTCGCGGCGTGTTGCGAGTCAGCCAGCCGATCCAGCCCCGTTGAGTTTCCACGGCCGGAATCTCCACCAGCCGGGTCGTCGGCAGCGAAACCTCAAAGCAGGCCAGCAGCCCAGCCAGCCAGACGACGGCAAGCGGCCAGTTATTGATCCGCAGATTGATATTCGCCCGCTGTCTGATCAGCCGGAACGCGCTAGCGTCCGGTTCTCCGCGAGCGCAACCGGACGCTAGCGCGTCACGGCTGATGGACTTTTCGAGAACAGGACGAGCAAGAGTGCTCATCCTCCGGCGCTTCGATTGCCGCCAACGAATCGTTCCCCAGCGCTGGAGATAGTGCAGCGACTCCATGCCGAGCAGCACCACGCCAAGCTGCACGAACACCGCGAACCGTCCGGGAGCGCGCACCTTCGCCAAACCAGGAACCCAGTCGAGCAACGTCTGGTACGGAGACCACCCCATCAAAGTTAGGTTCAGCCCCAACGAACCGACGAATGCTCCTAGAGTCAGCGTTGCCAAAAACAACGTCCACGAGCGGCGGCGAAGACTTCTCACGCCGAGCCACATTCCCACCACCGCCAGTAAACACTTCCACAAGCCGGGCGACAGTGCCCAACGTTTCGGATCATGCCATTGAGCCACTCCGACAAATCGCAACAGTTCCGGAAACGGAGTCTCCAAATAATCGCCGGGCAACGCCGAAAGATCGCGGATCAATTCACGAGGACGCTCGTAAGCAGGGCTTGAGAGTGCTCGGCCTTGAGCCACTGCAATGGGTCCAATGAGGGTCGCAGCCACGGCGATGCCCCATACGATCCCCACGCTCCAGCGCTTTGATGGTGCGTTTCCCCTGAAGAACGGTAGTCCCAGAGGGTGCGCCCCACCGCTTGGGTTTGCACCACATTTCCACGAAAGGGCGAGTGCCGAACACGCACACGCAGGCAACAGCAGCGCGGTGAACAACCCATAATGAGCACAGGTCAAATAGGTCAGTCCCAGACAGGTGCCCGCCCACACAAAACTCTGTCGTCGTCCCGTAGCAAAAGCAGTGGATGTGAAATGGATCGTCGCAATGATTCCCGCGACACCAACAGACTGCAGCACACCCAACTGCCAGCACACGAACGGCAGGCGGATCATCGTGCAACCTCCCAGCGCCGCGATCGGCCAACGATGCCCACGAGCCAACAAGACCGACCACGTCACCCAGCCGTTCAGAAAAAGTGAACTCATCAGAAACAGGTTGCAGGCGACAACTGGCGTTCCGGTCAACCAGACGACGGGAGCCACGATTTGAGTGGTCACGAGCGGTTCGGACAGCCAGAACGAGGCGGCATCGGGGAAAAAATGGGGAGCGGCCCAATAATCGGACCAACCCTGCGAAGTCCGATTCGCATTCCAACCGACCGTCCACAGGTTCAACAGCGGGACTGTCGGCGATGTCTCAAATCCTAGTGGGATCGTGGCCGGAACATGTCTTGCCAGCGGCCACGTCGTCCACAGAACAAACGCCCAAAAAAACGCGAAACTGGCCAAAACACGGCGAGGCATCAATCATCGTCAATCATTGTAAAGGTGGTGGATTGTCACGAATCGTACGGTCCAGCGCTATATCGTTAACGCCGAAGGCGTTGTTTTTCAGGCAAGAAATCCCAAGCACCAAAGAATTCAAAAAATGCTGCGGGCAACTTTGCAATCGAAGCGGC